>JAAZCO010000221.1 GCA_012513235.1 Gammaproteobacteria bacterium | reverse complement strand
CGCAGTGAGCACTTCAGGAATCTGATCAATCATGCTGTCGACTAAATCATAGTCTTTAGCGATTTCAGCAAAGTCAGGCTGCTCATCAAATAAGCCTGAGGCCACCATAATAGGCAACAGCAACTCACTGACTTCGTCTTCTGCGTCTTCAAACCACACTTCTTCGCGCAAGAACACGCCTTCCATAAAGCCGATACACCAACCGCGCAAATCAGAAGCATCCGGTTCTTCACCCAGATCCAAATCGCAGGGCAGCTCCATATCATCATCACTGGCCAGCTGGCGTTGGATATGCGCTTTAAGGTGCAACAAACCAGCGGTAATATCAGCTTCTTCTGTTGCATCACGATAATGCGGCGGCTCAGCAAACAACTCTGCGATCCACTCTTCAGCAGGCACCACGTCAGGACAAATCGACAAGGCGGTGAGATAACCGTGGGCAGCAATATAATCAAGCGCCTCGTCGTGCAGTTCGTCAGCATCGAGGAAAGCTTGCAGGCGGGTCTGTTGGTCGGCGAGGGACATGCGTGATTACCATTTTAGAGAATTAAGACTTGATTGTAGTCCAGCTCTGCAATAACAGCTAGAGATTGCAGCGATGTTGCGATGCTAGACAGCTAAAGATTAAGAACTAAACTGATTTACGCGTATAATGCCCAGCTGGATTTGGAGAATGGCATGCATAATCAGGCGTTACAGACGCTAAAAAGTGTTTTTGGCTACGATGCGTTTCGCGGTCAACAAGCGGCAATTATTGAGCGTATTTGTACAGGCAACGATGCACTGGTACTGATGCCCACTGGCGGTGGTAAATCTTTATGCTACCAATTGCCCGCTGTGTTACTGGATGGTCTCACGGTGGTTGTCTCACCGCTGATTGCACTGATGCAAGACCAAGTCGCTAGCCTTGAAGAACTGGGTGTTTCAGCTGCAGCGCTCAATTCATCTTTAAGTCATGACGAGCAACGTGATATTGCCGACCGCTTACGTCGCAACGAAATCAAACTACTGTATTTAGCGCCAGAGCGTTTAGTGCAGCCGCGCATGCTGGCCTTTTTACAGCACTTGCCGATTCGCTTATTTGCTATTGATGAAGCGCACTGTGTGTCGCAGTGGGGACATGATTTCCGCCCTGAATATTTACAGCTCGGACAATTAGCCGAGCTCTTTCCTAAGGTGCCGCGCATCGCTTTGACGGCCACCGCAGATAAACGCACACGTGAAGAAATCATCCAGCGCCTGCATTTACAGCAAGCCGAATGCTTTCTCTCCAGCTTTGACCGTCCAAATATTTTTTACCGCATCACGCCCAAAGATAATCCGCGCAAACAACTGCTGGATTTTTTAGCCCAGCGCAAAGGTGATGCCGGTATTATCTATTGCCTGTCACGCAAAAGCGTCGAGTCCACGGCCGAGTTTCTCAGTGGCAAAGGTATCCCTGCCCTGCCGTATCATGCGGGTTTGGACAATACGATGCGCGCTGACAACCAAAAGCGTTTCCTCAATGAGGAAGGTCTGATTATGGTAGCCACCATTGCCTTTGGTATGGGCATTGATAAATCCAACGTACGTTTTGTCGCGCACTTGGATTTACCTAAATCCCTAGAGGCCTACTACCAAGAAACGGGGCGCGCGGGGCGTGATGGTTTACCTGCTGATGCGTGGATGGTCTACGGTTTACAAGACGTTCTGCTATTAAAGCAAATGCTCAGCAATTCAGAAGGCGATGAACGCCATAAACGGGTTGAGCAACATAAGCTCGAAGCGATGCTCGCTCTGTGCGAAGAAACACGCTGCCGCCGCCAAGCCTTACTGGCTTATTTTGATGAAGACCTACCACAACCTTGCGGGCATTGTGATAACTGCATCGACACCATTGAAACTTGGGATGGCACCGATGCCGCACGTCAGGCTTTATCAGCGATTCACCGTACCGGCCAGCGTTATGGTGTGGGCTATTTAACGGATGTACTGATGGGTCGTGAAAATGACCGCGTGCGCGCATTAGGCCACCAGCACCTGAGTGTATTCGGTATCGGCAAAGCGCTGAATGAACACCAGTGGCGCTCACTGTTTAGGCAGTTGGTCGCGCGCAGCTTGATTGACGTGGATGTTGAAGGTTTTGGTGGGTTGCGTTTATCAGAAACCTGCCGTCCATTATTACGCGGTGAAACCACTCTCTTGCTGCGTCGCGATCTGACACCACAAACCAAAGCGCCACGCAGCGCCAGCCAAGCCAGTCAATTGGTGCGTGCTGATGAGCGCGAGATGTGGGAAGCCTTACGTACACTGCGCCGCCAGTTAGCTGAAGAACACAGCGTACCGCCTTATGTGATTTTCCCTGACTCCACCTTGCTGGAAATGCTGCGTGAGCAACCAGAAGATCTGGATGATATGGGCGAAATCAGTGGTGTCGGAGCTCGCAAACTGGAGCGTTACGGGGCCGCGTTTTTACGGGTTTTAAATCAAGTTGAAGCGCCAGCAGCGAAGCCCACGCCCAATAGCCAAGATTTGCGCCACGAACTGGTCACCCTAGCGCGCAGCGGCATGACGCCAGAGCAAATCTCACAGCAAATGCAATGCAGCCTGAAAAACGTCTACAGCTTAATGGCGCAAGCCATCAGTGGTGGACTGCTCAGCCTTGAAGACGCCTTGGATTTACCTGAAGAATTACTGGGTAATATTCAAGATGCATTTTTGGAAGGTGACGGTGAACTGCCCTCAGTCGCCAGTATTGCCGAGCAATTTACGCCACAGGTTGAAGAAGGCGTGTTGTATTGCGTACGTGCAGCACTGCAAGCTGAGTTTGGTGGTATCGCTTAACACTAACGAGCCCAAGCCGGCGATGTCATGCTTGGGCTCGTTTACACCGCATACAATGCGCTACTTTATTCAGCCTACTATTGCACTCTCTATGCGCTCCACCCCATCATCTATTTAGACGAATACGGGACGCGCAATAATGCGCCAATCCTTGGCTAACGCTCGCATCTCGACAATATCCAAGCGCACAGCCTCAGCCATCAGATCAATCGGCAACTGCATTAAGGGTTGCGCACTTGAACCCAGCAGCATGCCTGCCATATAGATATACATCTCATCCACTACACCGGCCTGCATAAAAGCGCCAGCCAACTGCGGACCCGCCTCCACCATCAGCTCATTGATACCGCGCTGCCCCAATTCAAGTAGCACTGCTTGCAGATCAACATGACCGTTCATTTCAGGCACTTGGATATATTCAATATCTGGCGTATTGGCAGGTGGCGTTTGGTAGGTTATGACCAACACAGGCCCCGCATTAAAAAACGCCACATCGGTGGGTACGCGCAAACGACCATCAATCACAATGCGCAATGGCGCTCTCGATAAGGCTAAATCTCGTTGTTCAGCACTCAGCGGCAAGACATCGGCGCGCACCGTTAAACGGGCATTATCGGTCATAACGGTATCGGCACCGGTAATAATTGCACTGGAGCGCGCGCGCAACAACTGCACATCAGCACGGGCATCAGGGCCAGTAATCCACTGACTTTCACCGCTAGCCATGGCCGTGCGACCATCGAGACTCATCGCCAATTTTAAACGTACAAACGGCAGACCGTGCTCCATACGTTTAACAAAACCACAGTTGAGCGCACGCGCTGCAGTATTGAGTTCGCCACTGAGTACGTCCACGCTAATACCCTGCTCACGCAACAGAGCAATGCCACGCCCTGCTACTTGCGGATTAGGATCTTGCATAGCAATGACAACGCGCTGCACACCTGCACGCACTAAAGCTTCAGCACAGGGCGGGGTTAAACCATGATGACTGCACGGCTCTAAAGTGACATAAGCTGTCGCACCTTGCGCCAGCACGCCGGCTGCACGCAAGGCATGCACTTCGGCATGTGGCTCACCCGCACGCACATGCCAACCCTCACCCACCACCTGCCCGTCCGCCACCACCACACAACCCACACGTGGATTGGGGTGAGTGCTGTACAAACCCTGTTCAGCTAAGCGCAGCGCGTGCGCCATATAGGCTTGATCGTTCATTCGTCTGCCGAGTGGTTTGGATCAGCAGAACTACTGGCCATCAGATCTATTTCTTTACGGAATTCATTCAAATCTTGGAAGCGGCGATACACTGAAGCAAAACGAATATAAGCGACTTCATCGAGCTTTTTCAGCTCGTTCATCACCAACTCACCCACCACCAGCGACTGCACTTCACGCTCACCAGTGGCACGTAATTTACGCTTAATGCGCGCCACCGCCTCTTCTAAACGCTCCAAACTCACCGGGCGTTTTTCTAATGCGCGCAGCATACCGGCACGAAATTTATCTTCATCAAAGGGCTGGCGACTGCCATCTTGCTTAATCAGGCGCGGCAAAATCAAATCTGCCGTTTCAAAGGTCGTGAAACGTTCTTCACAGAGTAAACATTCACGACGACGGCGCACTTGGTCGCCATTTGCGACTAAACGCGAGTCAATCACTTTGGTGTCATTGGCACCACAAAAAGGACAATACATACGCACTGATCGCTTATTAAAAACATAAGCACCGATAGTAGCCTATCTTTCACCGAAGCAAAACTGCCCAGCAGTCGTAGATAGCGGCGAAAAAGAGCTCTATTGATCACACTATGCTCCGCCGCCGAGCTCTGCAACAGAGATTATCAGTGTTCGATAGTCAGATAAAAAGCGCGGCTAGCGCTGTAACAGAAATTTGGCTTAACTGGCTAATAGAGGTAAATCTGCCCACCACACTGCATAGAGCAATGCGCCAGCAATCAGGCCGGCAAGCATATCGTCGATCATAATACCAAGGCCGCCCCCGACATGCTTATCCAGCACAGAAATCGGCCAAGGCTTGAGAATATCTAAGATACGAAACAGCACAAAACCCAACAGCCACCACTGCCACGTATTGGGTAAAAGGATCAGTGTCATCCAGATACCAACCATTTCATCCCAGACAATACCGCCGTGATCATGTACACCCAGATCATCAGCGACACGGCCACACAACCACACACCAAAGACACTGGCAACAGCAATAAACACTAAGGCCCATGCCAGCGGCAACACATACAGCAGCGGCATCACCGCCAGTCCTGCAATTGTCCCCCACGTGCCTGGGGCTTTTTTAGCTAAGCCAGTCCCAAAACCAAAGGCGAGAAAATGCCAGACATTGCTCCACACTTTAGGTGCGCGCATGCTTTCAATCCTTATTCAAAATGCTGATAGCCAAGACGCTCAAACGCAATCGCTTGACCCTGATCATTCACAACTTGCACACCCGCTCCGCTGACAACCTGGCCGATCACCTGCACTTCAGGAAAGTGCTGTTGCAATGGCTCCACTGCATGCGCTGCAATGGTAAAAGCTAAGTGGTAATCATCGCCACCGCTCAAAGCACAGTGCAACGCAGCCTCTGCACCCAGCAGTTTTAGTGCGGCAGAGGCCAGCGGCACTTGCGTCTGCTGTATTTGCAAACACACATGCGAAGCTTTAGCGATATGCCCACAATCGGCGAGCAAGCCATCGGAAATGTCTAGCGCGGCACTGGCTTGTCCTAGTAAATACTGGCCCAGCTTAAGTTGCGGCTGTGGCGACCAATAGGCGGCTAATAACTGCTCTGCAGTATCGTCAGCCATACTGTGCTCATCAACCTGACCCAGTACCAAAGGCACAGCTGCAGCAGCGGCACCTAATGGCCCGCTAACACACAACAGATCACCGACCTGTGCTCCCGAGCGCAACATAGCTTGTCGCGCCGATACTGCTCCCATCACCGTCACGCCAATTGTTAAGGGTCCACGCGTCGTATCACCGCCCACCAAAGTAATACCGCAACTGAGCGCCATGGCGCTTAAGCCTGCACTGAAGGCTTGCAGCCAATCCACATCAATCTGCGGCAAAGTAATGGCAAGGGTAAAACCAATAGGCGTCGCACCCATCGCAGCAAGATCACTGACCGCCACAGCTAGAGCGCGCTGGCCAAGTAAAAATGCAGGGGCGTTATCAGGGAAATGGATGCCACTGACTAAAGTATCGGTGGATACAGCGCAACTTTGGCCTGCAGGAATCTGCAGCAGCGCGCAATCATCACCAATACCTAAAGAGATATTTTCACCGCCCTGCGCACAGGCAGAACGGGTGAAAAAATATTGAATCAACTCAAATTCATTCATCAAACAGCACTCACTCTGCCCAAGCATTGTGAGCGCTGCTTAGACTTATTTTTTATTGAGTTTAGCGTCACGAATTTCTGCACCACGTAAACGCAGAGCCAACTTATCTAGAACACCATTCACGTATTTGTGACCGTCGGTGGCACCAAAGGTTTTTGCCAACTCAATGCCTTCGTTGATCACTACGCGGTAAGGAACATCAATACGATTACTCAGTTCCCACGTCGCTAAACGCAAGATCGCCCACTCAACTGGATCGAGCTCGTCCATCGGACGGTCAAGATAGGGTTCAATGAGAGAATCAATTTCACTTTTCTTACCGGGCACACCACGCAGTATTTCATTAAAATACTGACCATCAACACCATTGAAATCATTGTCGACACGAAACTGTGCTTCAATTTCATTCAGGTTTTGACCCGCCACATGCCACTGATATAACGCTTGCATTGCCAAAGTACGCGCAACACGGCGCATCGCAATTCGCCCTTTAGCACGCGGCGGGGGGTTATCGCGACAGTCGTCGTTATTTAAGCTCACTTGGCCTCCAACTGCGCAAGCAGGCTCACCATTTCCAGCGCTGACGACGCTGCTTCAACACCTTTGTTACCCGCTTTAGTGCCTGAACGCTCAATCGCTTGCTCAATTGAATCAACAGTCAATACGCCAAATGCTACCGGCACGCCAAACTGCATGGATACTTGCGCTAAACCTTTAGTGCATTCGCCTGACACGTATTCAAAGTGTGGCGTACCACCGCGAATCACTGCACCCAAGGCAATAATTGCAGCAAATTCTTTACGCTCAGCAACTTTCTGGGCAACTAAAGGCAGCTCAAAAGCACCTGGTGCACGGATCACGGTAATATTATCTTTGCTCACACCGTGGCGTACTAATGTATCAATTGCGCCTTCAACCAAGCTTTCTACAACAAAGCTGTTGAAACGGCCAACAACCAGCGCAAACTTGCCTTGTGGGGCAATAAAGGTACCTTCGATTGTCTT
>JAAZCO010000220.1 GCA_012513235.1 Gammaproteobacteria bacterium | reverse complement strand
TGTGATTGACTTTTATAGCATTTTAGCTTATGATTCAGAGTCTAAACGTTTGAGGAGGTCATAGGTCGTCATGCGTATTAAAGGTTCAAGTAATCGTACCAAACCTGAAGAAGCAAGTACTTCACGCGATACACTCGCAGAGCAAACCGCAGCTTTTTTGAAGAAAGGCGGTGAGATCGAAGAAGTTCCTCGTGGTTTAAGTGGTCAGCAACAAGTCAGCTATTTCCGTCGCTCCACACCAGAGACACGTAAACCAGCAGAACTACCGGCTACCGCTGCAAAAAGCTAAGTTACAAAATATCCCCAAACGCGCCATGGGTTCGCCTGATACAGGCTGATACCACTGGCGCGTTTTTTATGGCCCAGAGAAAAGTGCAGCCCACAGCAGACCGCATTCTACAGGCAGCATGCATGAGCTCAGTACCGAGTAGGTGACAGACGCATATTAATCTGCAACTGTTCCGCAGCTAAAAGTGAGCTCAAAAATAGGCATAAAAAAACGCGAACTCACGCCCGCGTTTTTTAAGATTAAACTCAAAGCAGAATTAACTTGCTTGTGCGTCCTGAATCTTTTTTAACTCCTCGTCACGCAGTGCACGGCGCAGAATCTTACCCACATTCGTTGTTGGTAACTCATCACGAAACTCAACTAAATGTGCCACTTTATAGCCGGTTAAGTTGCTGCGCATATGCGCCACCACTTCGTCTTTAGTGAGACTTTGGCCTGGGCGTAACGCAATAAACACCTTAATCGCCTCGCCAGATTTCTCACTGGGAATGCCGATCGCCGCTGACTGCAGTACACCGGGTAAGCTGGCCAGCACATCTTCAATTTCATTGGGGTAGACGTTAAAGCCAGACACCAAAATCATATCTTTCTTGCGATCCACAATACGGATATAACCATCTTCCTGAATAATCGCGATATCACCGGTGCGCAACCAACCTTCTGCATCCATGACTTCTTTGGTGGCATCGTCACGCAGCCAGTAGCCCTTCATCACTTGGGGGCCCTTTACACACAGTTCACCCTTTTCGCCTAGAGGTAGCTCATTGCCGTCATCGTCGATCACTTTGCATAAGGTGGAAGCGACCGGAATACCAATACTGCCCAGTTGAATATTCTGAATCGGGTTCACTGTGGCAATCGGACTGGTTTCCGTCATGCCAAAACCTTCACAGATTTGTGCGCCTGTGACTTCGGTCCAACGTTTGGCTGCGCTGACTTGCAGCGCCATACCGCCAGAAATCGTCATTTTGAGACGCGAGAAATCAAGTTTACGGAAATCCTCGTTATTGCACAGCGCCACAAATAAAGTGTTGAGGCCGACAAAACCTGAGAATTTATTATTTTTCATATCCTTAATCATGCTGGGCAAGTCGCGTGGATTGGTGATCAGCAGGTTATTGTTGCCGGTCATCATCATCGCCATGCAATGAAAGGTAAATGCATAAATATGGTACAGCGGTAGCGGTGCAACAATGGTTTCCGTACCGTGGCCTAGGTTAGAAGCCATCATGGCTTGCGCTTGCAGCATATTGGCAATCAAATTGCGGTGCGTCAGCATCGCGCCTTTCGCCACACCCGTGGTGCCGCCGGTGTATTGCAAAACTGCCAGCTCATTGGAGTCTGGGTTGACATTGCGTGCTGCTTTTTTACTGCCCAAAGCTAAAACATCATTGAGCTTGAGGGAGTTAGGAATATGAAACGCAGGCACCATCTTCTTCACGTATTTAACAACGCTATTGACGATCAAGCGCTTGAGTGGCGGTAAAAAGTCAGCCACTTCAGTGATAATAACGGTTTTAACATCGGTGTTAGGCACGACAGTTTCAGCTAGGTGCCCCATGTTGGCCAAGCAGACCAAAGCTTTGGCGCCTGAGTCGTTAAACTGATGTTCCATT
>JAAZCO010000219.1 GCA_012513235.1 Gammaproteobacteria bacterium | reverse complement strand
TGCAAGCGCGCAGTGATGAGAACTTTCAGCACAGTGCTTAAGCATTATTTTATGTGGGTTAATTGAGTGCAGATGAATTAAGCCGTGGCAGTTGACGGGCGAGTTTTCTAAAGTGGGCAATACGCTCGTAACATAGCGTGAGTTCTCCGCTGTTGGTGTTGTACCAACTGTCGGGTGCGCCACAGGATTTGACGCGTAATGTGAGGTCACGCGGTAAGGCAAAAAAATCGCTAGCGCGTTTGGCTACAGCTTCTAATTCGCCATCGGCTTTCACCTTCTCAAGCAGTTCACTGCCGCCATCTAAATGGTGTGGTGGCGTATCGTAAATGACCTTGATGCGATGCTGGATTGGTTGCTGCTCAGTGCGCTTAAAGTGGTCACGAAACCACAAAGTAGCATATTGAATTTGTTCGTATTCATCTTGGCAGTAAAAAGCACGTTCTTCTGGAAGTCCCGTCATCTCGATAATCCATTCAAGATTTTTCGGATCACTGCCATAGGCTAAACAAGCCATATTATAAAAACGCTGCTCATCAAGCGCATGGCTGTCCCAAGCCTGTATTTCTTCTGCCGGTGCTTTGTCGCGTTGCCATTCCAATCGCCAGTAGTCAGCCACGTCAAGTAAACGCATAGGGAAGTCAGGCGTTTGCTGGCGGTCATAAATCAGAAATAAACCCATAAAACCCAACTGGTCTGCGGCATCCTCTTCGCGGCCCAGTATCGGTAGTTTCAGCTCATGAATGAGCAGGTGCCCCATTTCATGTAGCAACGTAAATTCTGCATTTGTGGTGACAAAGCGCAATTGCTCGGTACTGGCGTGTTCTTGTGCGGATACGGCTGGAGTTAAACATAGGCTGAGCATTGCACAGAGGCGTGCCAGCTTAGGTAAAGGCTTGAGTGTCTTGATCACTGCCTACCCAGAATCGCAGCGGGCGCATCTAAATCTTCAATAGCAAAGGGCAATTCAGGCTGCGGCCACTGCAAGTTAAGCGCTTCAAACTTGTGTGCAATGAGACTGCAAAACAGTAAGTTACGCAGCGGTTTATTGTTCGCCGGTAAAATATGCCAAGGATGCGATGCTGTGCTGCTGTATTTAAAAGCCTGATTCCAGTTACTTTGAATACGAGAGAAATGCTGATGGCCAGTGAGATCGGCTGCGGAAATCTTCCAGTGTTTTTCAAGATTGGTAAAACGTTGCTGCAAACGACTTTTTTGTTGGTCTTGACTGATGTGCAGATACACCTTAATCAGGTGAATATTATCCGCTGCCAATTGCGCTTCAAATTCGAGTAACTGCTGTAAACGACCTGTGGCTTGCGTTTCATCAATATAGCCATCGGCTAAGTCGCTGACTAAACCTTCATAAGGCGTACGGTTAAATACGGTGAGCATGCCGGGTCGCGGCAGCTCCCGTCGGTAGCGTTCAAGAAAATTCTCACGGCGCTGCAGTTCAGTCGGCTTTTGAAAGTCACTGACGCGTACGCCTTGCGGATTCAGGCCGCGTAAACTGTTGCGAATCACACCATCTTTACCTGAGCAATCAGGGCCTTGCAGCCAGATCACCATCGCAGGGCCATTATTGGCCCACAGCAACTGCTGCTGACGATCTAAAGCATTGCGCAGCGCTTTGAGGCGCGCATCGCATTCATGCTGGGTTAAGCCAAAATCCCGACTGGGATCTAAGTTCAGTTGGCTACTTTTTTGATAGATGCACTGTTGCAGTAGAGTATCGGCGAGCCGCATATTATTCCTTGTTACGCTGAAGTTGATCTTTAAGCTGGGTTGGCAGTTGACGAATAATCAACATATCGCGCGCTTCATCATATTCGACCTTAGATCCGAGCAGGTGCGACTCAAAGCTGATGGAGATGCCTTCTGCGCGCCCGGTAAAGCGATGGAAGGCATTCAGAGTGCGTTTATCTGCAGGGATTTCTGGGGATAAGCCATAGTCTTTATTGCGAATATGATCGTAAAAGGCTTTAGGATTATCCTCGTCCAAAGCCTCAGACAAACCTTCGATGCTGACCACTTCACCTTTGCGCGCCTGAGTATTGGCATAACTGAGCAGATTGTCAGTTTTCTCGCGGGCTTTCTCTTCGGGCAGATCTTCACTTTCCACAAAGTCGCTAAAAGCCTTTAATAAAGTGCGGGTTTCACTAGGGCCATCCACACCTTCTTGGCAGCCGAGAAAGTCACGAAAGCCATCCACGACTTTCTTGCCGTTTTTGCCTTTAACAAAAGAAATATATTGCTTGGACTGGCTGTTGTTTTGCCATTCAGACAGATTGATCCGGGTGGCTAAATGCATCTGCCCTAGATCCAAGTGGCGCGCGGCATTGACTTCTAAATCAGCAGAAATGGCCATGCCGTCGCTGTGCTGCAATACGGCAATACTCAGGTACTCAGTCATACCTTGTTGGTAGTGGGCAAAAAGTACGTGGCCTGAGAGGGTGATATTGATCTCATCCACTAACTTTTTTAAATGCTCCGCGGCCAGTTGGCTAAACTGGGTGAAGTCCATCTTCTGCGCAACATAGTCAGCCAACCAACCGGGTAGCGGGTACTGGCTATGATCAGTCTGAAATAAGCCCCACACTTTGCTCGGCTTGCTGTTGTAACTGTCATTGATATCAGCGAGTAAGTGCTCCAGCGCAGTGCTGTGCGCTAAGGTTTCGCTGCGCGTTTTCAGTAGCGCAGGGCTGTCATCTGGCTTTTTATCAATACAGTGAACAATGCAGTGGAGTAAGGGCATGGTGATTTAACCTTTTATACGAGAGATAACGCGCTGGCAGGGTAGGCACAGCGCGAATGCAGCAAGAGGGTGATATAGGTGTAACTGTATGTGGCGATTGTATTATGACGTGTGCTGTTGCTGTTCTTTAAGACTTTCTAAACGCTTTAATACGTAACGCACATGCAGGTGCAACTCATACAGCTCGTTAGTATATGACAATGGCACTTCAACTTTAGCCAGTTCGTCTTGCAGTTCGGTCAGACGTTGAATTTCATCGTCCAGATGCTGCGGTAAAGTGTCGTTACTGAGTTGCTTATCAATATCGCGCAAATATTTGTACCAGCGATAAATACGCGCACGAATGCGCCAGCGATAAATAGGGCCTGCCACTTTAAATAACGGAAACAGCAGCACCAGTAATGGAATCACTAAAATAATATAGCGGTCAGCCAGTGAAGCAATTCTAAAGGGTAAATAGCGCTGTAACAGCGGTAAGCCTTTATTATGAAAGTATTCAGCTTCGGTCAGGGTCGCAAACTCATGCGGCATATTTTGTGGCCAAGCATCAGGGGCATCAATCAGGGTGCCGGCTTTCATCACTTCCTGTGCCGAGGCTAAAATCAAAGCAGTCAGTGCTGGGTGAAACGACTCATTGGCCACTAGCATCGCCACTGGGCTCAAGGTAGTGACGCGCTGTGGCGGCTGATTAGTGGCCAAGTTCAGCAAGCCAGGGCCGATGTCTAGTTGAGTAATAAAAGGTAAGCGCGCTTTATAGGCGGCTGCTTGATTAAAACTGACCAGTTGCAGTTCTGGGTGGCTTGCGGCTTGTTGGATTAAGCTGCCCTCGGCAGGGCCTAAGAAAAATGCCGCATCAAGCTGGTCATCCAGTAGTGCTTTAAGTGCTTTCTTGCCGCTAAAGGAGTGCCAGTTCTCAGGAAGGTGACGGCTATCGATCTTGTTAGCGGCGAGCATTGGGTCAACCACCATGCGCGTACCACCATTGGCTGCGCCTACTGCGGTGCGTAACGGTACTAGATCGCTGAGTGCGGTAATGGGGATATCTTTACGGGTAAACAACCACAGCGGCTCTTGAAACACGGCGCCAAGGTTAATCAGTTTTTCACGTTGCTGAGCATTGAGTTCAAGCTCTTGACCACTTTGCACCAGTGCTAAATTGATACCGCTTTTTTTATCCAGTAAGCGCTGGGTGTTTTCTCGAGAGCCGCTGCTGTTGATCAGTTGCAGCTCAAAGCCTTCTTTGGCTAATTCATCGCGCAGTTTTTCGGCAAATTGGGTGTAACCACCATTCATGCCGCCGGTACTCATAGTTGCATGCATGGGCGGTGGTGGGGCTACAAAGTAGAATAATGCCGCCACGAGCGCGGCCAATACCGGTACCAACCACAGGTTGGCACGCAGCATAATAGAAAGGTCTTGTAAAATACGGTTCATGGGCGTTCCCTGTGGTCCCGGTCGTGTTATGAGGTGCTTGGGCCTTTACGGCGCGGGATACCAAAACGCTGGCGGCGCTCCCACAAGCATTTACGGCTGATGCCAAGTTTGCGTGCTAAATCAGTTTCGGTCATCTGGTCTTGATGTTCTAGTACGAAATGCTGGAAATAGTCTTCCAGTGATAATTCGCTAGCAGCGGCCTCTACCTCTGGCTCGGGTTCAACAGCTGGTGCAATGATAACGGCTGCTGGCGCTGGCGGTGTTGGCGTTACAGTCGTTTGAACAGCTAAATCGACATCAATGCCCATCAGTTCGGTGGTGACTTGGTTGCCTTCACACAGAATTACGGCACGCTCTAAGGAGTTTTCCAGTTCACGCACGTTGCCTGGCCAAGTATATTTTTGCAGGGCTTGGCGGGCATGTTCAGTAAAACTCATGGGCTCTTTGCCCAGACGTAGGCGCTGGCGCTCAAGTAAAATATCAGCAATTTCCAATACATCACTTTCACGATCGCGTAACGCTGGTAACTTTAAGGCAATCACATGTAGACGGTAATACAAGTCTTCACGAAAACCTCCAGTTTGCGATAAGCCTTTTAAGTCTCTGTGGGTGGCAGCCACTAAGCGCACATCAACTTTTTGTGAGTGCACTGAGCCGACACGGCGGATTTCACCTTCTTGCAAGACCCGCAATAAACGCGCTTGCGCCTCGAGTGGCAGTTCACCAATTTCATCTAGAAATAAAGTACCGCCATGGGCCGCTTCAACTAAGCCGGTGCGCGCTGATACTGCGCCGGTAAAAGCGCCTTTCTCATGACCAAACAGCTCGGACTCAATCAGGGTTTCTGGAATAGCAGCGCAGTTCACTGAAATCATGGGAGCTTTGGCACGGTTGGATAAATTGTGTAGCGCGCGGGCTACCAGTTCTTTACCTGTGCCTGACTCGCCTTGAATCAAGACGTTGGAGTCAGTCGGTGCCACTTTACGGATTTTACTGTACAGCGCTTGCATCGCTGCGCTGCTACCAATGATGCCAATATCGGAGTTATCAATATTGACTTGCTCAGCATCTGAGTGCCCATCATCAGTGTCTGGTTCTGCAGTGTGATTGGACTGCTGGTGGTCAGCAATAATACGCGCCACCGTTTGCAACATTTCATCATGGTCAAAGGGCTTGGCAATATAGTCAATCGCACCTAAACGCATGGAGTCGACGGCGGAGCGCAAGCTGGCATAGCTGGTCATGATCAATACAGGCCTAGGATCTGCCAGTTTAATCATTTCAGTGCCTGGTGCTCCGGGTAGGCGTAGGTCACTGATAATCAGGTCAAAGGAGCTGATGTCATGTTGCTCTTGTGCTTCTTGTACTGAGCCGGCCTCTTGCACAAGGTATTGATTGCGCTCAAGTAAGCGGCGCAATGCTGAACGGATAATCGGCTCGTCTTCAACAATTAAAATATGATGCATGAACAGACTCTCTAAACAATCAGCAGATAGGGCAAGCTTATGAACAATACGCGCATAACCCGTCCTACACTGCTGGGTTGGAGGATGGAGTATGACGTGGCAAGGTAATCCTAAAACGAGTACCACGTTGCAGCTCTAGATCAGCGGGGCTATCGACATGGATTTCACCATGGTGCTCCTCAATGATCGAGTACACCAAAGCAAGTCCTAAACCTGTTCCTTGGCCTGGATCTTTGGTGGTGAAAAAGGGCTCAAACAAATGTTCAATATGCTCAGTACTGATCCCCGTGCCCTGATCCTCAATCAATAACTCTACCTGAGAATTGTTGGCGGTTGTACGGATATAAATATGTCCGCCTTCGGGGCTGGCATCACGCGCATTGGATAATAGGTTGATTAGCACTTGTGCTAAGCGTTGTGGGTCAGCTAAGACCCAGTGCTCGGTGTTGCACAGATTAAAAAAGTGTACCGTGATACCCAGTTTATTCAAACTCAACAGGTGAACTGCTTCATTGGCAATATCAAACAAGCGCACCGCTTCGTGGTAATCATGCTGATTATGGCCTGAATGTGAAAAGCTCATCAACGATTGCACGATGCGTGTCACGCGCTTGGTTTGCTCAACGATTTGACTGCTGATTTCAGTAATCTCAGGGTCTTCGTCACGCTCATA
>JAAZCO010000218.1 GCA_012513235.1 Gammaproteobacteria bacterium | reverse complement strand
CTTGCAGTTTTACCACTAAGCCGCGCGCACGTTCAGCAAACTCAGGGGACTCGTCAAAACGCTGCTTGGAGGCGCGATAAAATTCTTCGAGGTCTGAGAGTTGGGTTTCTTGCGCGCTGGGGTTTTCTTGCAAATAAGCCAACAGCATACCGAACTGTGTACCCCAATCGCCAACGTGGTTCTGACGAATCACCTCGTTGCCTAAAAACTCTAGGGTACGCGCTACCGCATCACCAATAATGGTCGAGCGCAAATGACCGACGTGCATTTCTTTGGCTAAGTTGGGTGAAGATAAATCCACCACCACGCGCTGGGTCGGTTGTTGCATCGCGACGCCCAGCTGCGGGTCAGCTAATGCTGCATCTAAACGCTGAGCTAAGGCGGCATGATTTTGGAAAAAGTTTAAAAAGCCAGGGCCAGCAATCACGACTTCGCTGACTTGCGGGTCTTGCGGTAGCGCTTTAATCAGCAGTTCGGCTAAATCACGCGGCTTCATCTTGGCGGGTTTGGCCAGCATCATGGCGATATTACTGGCGAAATCACCGTGGGTTTTATCCCGCGTGTTCTCGACTTGAATATTGACCGTAAGCTCGTCTGGAAGGATGCCTTCGTTGCTCAGTTGATTGACGGCGTGCTGAATCAGGGTGCGAATACTGTCTTTCATAATTTCTCTTAACGAAGGCGAAGGGCGAATGGGTGCTGAATAAATCGTCTATTATCGACGCCTGCGGCAATTGCTTCAAGCGCCAAACGGCATCTATCTACTTTAAAACAGATCAATGGGGTCGACATCCATCGACCAACGGCTCTGACGGGCGCTGGGTAGGCTTTCTAAATTATTGCACAGCGGCGTCAGTAAACGGTGTAAGGGCGCGCGACTGTTGGCTTGAATTAACAGTTGCGCCCGATAACGTCCTGCGCGGCGCTCCATAGGTGAAGCAATCGGGCCGAGCAGTTCCACGCCTTCAATCTTCAGCTGCTCGAGTAATTGCTCGGCAATACTGTAGGCGTCTTCTAAAAAAGCATCGGCCAACTCGGGCTTTAGTGCATCGGCGCGCAGCAAGGCTAAATGACTAAAAGGTGGTAAAGCTGTGGCGCGGCGCTCACTCAGCGCTTGTTCGGCAAAGGCGAAATACCCTTGCTCACTCAGTTGTACTAATAAAGGATGATCAGCCAGCGCGCTTTGAATAATCACGCGGCCAAGGTCGCTGGCCCGTCCAGCACGGCCGGCGACTTGTACAATTAACTGAGCCATTTTTTCGCTGGCGCGAAAGTCTGCGGAGAATAAACCTCCATCAGCATTTAAAATCGCCACTAAGGTTACTCGTGGAAAGTGGTGACCTTTAGCCAGCATCTGTGTGCCAATCATAATGCATGGCTCGCCGCTGCCAATTTGCGTGAGCAGGGCATCCATCGAGCCTTTGCGCGAGGTGCTATCGCGATCAATGCGCAGCACTGGCGTATCGGGAAACAGAATTTGTAAGCGTTCTTCTGCGCGCTCAGTACCGGCACCAATTGGGCGCAAATCTACTTTATTGCAACTGGGACAATTATGCGGGCGTGCTTCGCTATGCCCACAATGGTGGCAGCGCAATTCGTTAGAACGCTGATGCAGCGTCAGGCGCGCATCGCACTCTGAACACTGACTCATCCAGCCGCAGTCATTGCACATTAACACCGGAGAAAAGCCACGACGGTTGAGAAAGACTAGAACTTGCTGTCCGGCTTCCAGGGTTGTGCGTATCTCTTTTTGCAGCGGTGCGCTAATGCCTGAG
>JAAZCO010000217.1 GCA_012513235.1 Gammaproteobacteria bacterium | reverse complement strand
TCTTTATTTATATGCTGGGATATTAAGCATGCAACCTATACATGGCGGGCGCCTGAATGAAGCGGTTAAGCGCTGGAATATTCCCCATAGGCAGTGGTTGGACTTATCGACTGGCATCAACCCCAACGGCTGGCCAGTGCCGAATATACCCGCACAGGTTTGGCAACGACTTCCCGAAGCGGATGACGGCCTCAAGGCTATTATTCGCGAATGGTCAGGCATACCTCAGCAGGCCGATTGCGAGCCAGTGGCTGGCAGCCAAGCCGCTATTATGGTTTTGCCACGTTTACGTACACCCTGTCGCGTAGGCATACCCAGCGTTGGTTATCGTGAACATGAATACAGCTGGCGACAGGCTGGGCACCAAATAGTGGCTATCACATCAGCACAGACCAGTAGCAACGACGACAGCTGGCTGAATGAGCTCGATGTGTTGGTATGGATCAACCCCAACAACCCCACCGGCGAACTGATCGCACCTGCAACCTTGTTACGCTGGCAGCAGCGCTTGCAACAACGCGGCGGCTGGTTAATCGTCGATGAAGCCTTTATGGATGCAACACCCGAATTAAGCCTGTGCGCCTACGCTGGTCTGCCCGGCTTAATTATTCTGCGCTCACTGGGTAAGTTTTATGGCTTA
The DNA here is from genome assembly GCA_012513235.1 of Gammaproteobacteria bacterium. Classification (GTDB taxonomy): domain Bacteria; phylum Pseudomonadota; class Gammaproteobacteria; order Pseudomonadales; family Pseudomonadaceae; genus Denitrificimonas. Next base: position 3,121 of record JAAZCO010000217.1, on the reverse strand, counting down.
GCTGGCGTGCGCGCCGGTGCGGTACTGAGCGAGCCCAGCATTATTGAGTCGTTGCGCCAACTGCTGGGACCTTGGTCATTAAGCGGACCGACCCGTTACGTGATGGCGCAGGCATTGCAAGATAGCGCTTGGCATAAGCAAGCCCGCTTACGCTTGCAGAAGGATACACAACGACTGGCGCATATTTTACAAACCGCAAGGCTAAAATCACTCGGCGGTACAGTGCTGTTTCAGACGGTACAAACTGATACTCCCCTTGAGCTAGCTGAACAACTGGCAGCACAAGGAATTCTGGTGAGAATCTTTGAACAACCGGGCATGCTGCGCTTTGGTTTAGCCGCCAATGAGCAGCAATGGCAACGCTTAGTAGTGGCCTTAGCTCGCTCTGCTCAGTGATTATTGATTGACCGAACCTAAGCAGCTTGTTAGCCTGCGTCCGCGTTTTCAGGTGTTGTTATGGCCGCATGATCGCTATAACAGTGAAACGGGAAGCTGGTTAGAATCCAGCACTGCACCCGCAACGGTAAGTGAGTGAACGGCCAAGTAAAAAACCACTGTGTATCAGCATGGGAAGGTGTAGGTCGTTCAGCAGTCTACGCTCACAAGTCCGGAGACCGGCCTGTCAACATACCAAACACTGCGGAGGGCAGTTGTGCTGGGAAAAACTGCCTGCTTTTACAACTTTTGATCTACGTGCCTGCTGGAAAATGACTCCCAACCGGAGCACACGCCTGACAATCGCTAACGTCTTCGATAAAGAATAAAGTCCAAGGACGTCAACTATATCGCAGTAGGCCGTACCAGCATGCTCACCCTGCGCTATGATCTCTAATCCAGCGTTAAGACGGGAGTGCCCAGGTGAAAGCTCAATGGCTAAGTTTAAAAATGCTTCTAAGCTTGCTGCTTGCGGTGGTACTACCACAAGCCGTAGCAACTGCAGCACAACGCTGTGTCGCAGATGATGCTTTGCGCACGCTGTGCATCGACACACCTGCTCAGCGCATTGCTACGCTATCACCCGGTGCTACCGAACTGACCTTTGCTGCCGGTGCAGGTGAGCAGGTCATCGCAGGGGTGAGCTACAGTGACTACCCGCCTGCTGCTCTTAAATTGCCCTTAGTCGGTAATCACACTCGCATTGATGTAGAAGCCTTACTGGCACTCAAGCCTGATCTGATTGTGACCTGGGTCAGCGGCAACCCTACTGCACAAGTGGAATTGTTACAGGAATTAGGTTTGCCAATATTTGCCATCGAACCGCGCACTTTCGAGGGTGTATCAAGCGCCATTGAGCGGCTTTCAATCTTAGCCGGCACCGAAGAGGCTGGCTTTGCCGAAGCTGAACGTTTTCGCAGTGGTATTGCTGCCATCGCTGAACAATACCGCGATGCCAAACCAGTCTCGGTGTTCTATCAGGTGTGGGAAACACCACTCATGACCATTAACAACACGCACTTGATCGGCAAAGTATTGCAGTTGTGCGGCGGCGTTAATGTCTTTGCTGATATGCCACGCTTAGTACCGCGCATCAGCCCTGAAGTTGTTTTACAGGCGGACCCGGAAGTGATTCTGACCGGCAGCGTGGAAGGCGCTAGCGATCAACAACTGGATCACTGGAAAAAGTATCCAAAGATGCGTGCCGTAGCGCTGGATAATCTATTTTTTGTCCCCTCATCACCTATTTCACGACCCACGCCGCGACTGCTCGAAGCCAGCCGTGATATTTGTCAAAAACTGGATATTGCCCGTGGCCGCTGATGCTCTAAGCAACAACTTACAGGTGATTCTGTGATGATCCGCTCTGTACTGGCGCTGAGTGTTATTGCTGTTTTGGCGATGATTTTCGCGTTAGCAGTCGGCAGCGTCACCATCGCACCCGCAGACATCTGGGCTGTATTGCAGGGCGAAGGCAGCCTCTTACATAGCACTTTAATCTGGGATTTACGCTTGCCGCGCACACTGGCGGCTTTTGCGACCGGTGGCTTGCTGGCGGTGGCCGGTGCCTTGATGCAAGTGCTCTTGCGTAACCCATTGGCTGATCCCTATGTACTGGGTTTATCTGGCGGTGCAGCGGTGGGCGCGCTATTAGCTATGCTGGCTGGCATGGGTACACTTTTGATTTCTGGCTCAGCTTTTGCCGGAGCGATGTTGGCGACTGTTTTAGTCTTTGGCTTAGCGCATGGCACAGGCAGTTGGACGGCATCACGCCTTTTGCTAACAGGTGTGGTAGTTGCAGCCGGTTGGGGCGCATTGATTACCTTAATGCTCGCCCTCACCCCATCGTATAAATTACCCGGCATGCTGTATTGGCTGATGGGTGATGTCTCCTATGCCCGCACGCCTTGGCCCGCCTTGCTGGTATTAGCGTTAGCCATTTTGGTGATTATGCCCTTGGCACGTAATCTCAATGTATTGGCGCGTGGCTCGATGCAAGCGGCAGCACTGGGCGTGTCGGTACGTCCGCTGGAGTGGACCATCTATTTACTGGCCAGCCTACTGACTGCCACCGCGGTCACCACTGCCGGCAGCATCGGTTTTGTCGGTCTTATCGTGCCGCATATGCTGCGCTTAGTGCTGGGTAATGATCAGCGCATCATCTTGCCCGCCAGCGCTTTAGCGGGCGGCACGTTATTGGTCTTGGCTGATACCCTAGCACGCACGGTGATTGCGCCCGAGCAGCTACCGGTTGGGGTGATTACGGCGTTATTAGGCGTACCGACCTTCTTGTATTTGCTACACCGGAGTCGTTGATGAGTACCTTGCAGACCCGTGACCTGATCATCAATGTACCCAATCGCACCGATGGTTTTGCCCTAAATATGTGTATTGAACCCGGCCAAGTCTGGGGTGTGCTCGGACCCAATGGCGCGGGTAAAACCACCTTATTACATACACTGGCAGGTCTACTGCCAGCACGCAGTGGTCAAGTACTACTCAACGACTGCGTACTGACAGACTTAAAGCGCCGCGAGATTGCCCGGCAGCTCGGCTTAGTCTTTCAGGACCGCCAAGACAGCTTCCCCGCCACAGTGCTAGAAACAGCCTTGATCGGTCGGCATCCATGGCTGTCACCCTGGGACAGCGAAACAAGCAGCGACCTCAAGCAAGCACAACAGGCCTT
>JAAZCO010000216.1 GCA_012513235.1 Gammaproteobacteria bacterium | reverse complement strand
GGATGTGTCGCTAAACTAATGTTTTGCTATTTTTCTGGCTCAGAAAATGCTGAAGATTCTCTTGTAAGCCTTGCTGGTTATGGCGTTGCAAGTGGTGGGCCTGCACGGACTTGAACCGTGGACCAAGGGATTATGAGTCCCCTGCTCTAACCAACTGAGCTACAGGCCCCAATTGCAGCGGCTGATTATACCTGTGTAAAGCCAAGACGCAAACAAATGTTCTCGCAAGGTATAAACAAAAACCCCCGAAATTATCGGGGGTTGATGGTTTTACTCGTCTAGGAAGGAGCGTAAGTGCTCGCTGCGAGACGGATGGCGCAATTTGCGTAGCGCCTTGGCTTCAATCTGACGAATCCGCTCGCGGGTTACATCAAACTGCTTACCGACTTCTTCTAACGTATGGTCAGTGTTCATATCAATACCAAAACGCATACGCAGAACTTTTGCTTCACGCTCAGTCAGACCACTGAGAACATCACGTGTTGATTCTTTCAGGCTTTCAATAGTAGCGATATCAATCGGAGACTGCATGGTTGCATCTTCGATAAAGTCGCCCAGATGAGAGTCTTCATCATCACCAATCGGTGTTTCCATGGAGATTGGCTCTTTGGCAATCTTCAGGACTTTACGTACGCGATCTTCCGACATTTCCATGCGCTCGCCAAGCTCTTCAGGCGTGGGTTCGCGACCCATTTCTTGCAGCATTTGGCGTGAGATACGGTTGAGTTTATTTATGGTCTCAATCATATGCACTGGAATACGAATGGTGCGTGCTTGGTCAGCAATTGAGCGAGTAATCGCCTGACGAATCCACCAAGTCGCATAAGTTGAGAACTTATAACCACGACGGTATTCAAACTTATCCACCGCTTTCATCAGGCCGATATTACCTTCCTGAATCAAGTCGAGGAACTGCAAGCCACGGTTGGTGTATTTCTTAGCAATCGAAATCACTAGACGTAAGTTGGCTTCAACCATTTCTTTCTTAGCGCGACCAGCTTTAGCTTCACCAATCGACATGCGACGGTTGATATCTTTGATCTCGAGGATGGTTAAAGAGGTTTCTTTTTCCAAGTCGATCAAGAGTTGCTGGTTGCGTTGAATTTCTTCAACCAGTGGCGCTAAGTTTGCAGCATAACGTGATTTGCCTTCACTGAGCTTAACAGCCCAATCAAGTTCAATTTCGTTGCCTGGGAACAGCTTGAGGAAATCAGCGCGAGGCATACGTGCATCACGTACACACAGTTGCATAATAGCGCGCTCTTGTGCGCGTAAGCGCTGCAAAGAATCACGTACACGTGCAACCAGTGCATCATACTGCTTAGGTACCAGCTTAATCGGCATAAACAGTTCAGCCAGCTCTTGTAGAGCGGTGACTGCTTGTTTGCTATTACGCTTGTGCTTCAACAGTACTTTTTCAACTTTGGCCAGTTGCTCAGCAACAGCACCGAAGCGCTCTTTCGCAACTTCAGGATCAGGACCGCCGTCGCCAGCTTCTTCCTCTTCCTCTTCTACTTCTTCAGCGTCCTCTTCTTCATCATCATCTTTTGCTTTTTTAGCATCAGTGGCAGTGGCTTTAGCAGCAGCCACTGCGGCAGGCGAAGGTTGGACAGCGATTTCATCATCAGCATCAATGTAACCATTGAACACGTCAGTGAGGCGCGTGCCTTCAGTGATGGCGCGATCAAAGCTTTCTAAGATGCCGTTTACGGTACCTGGGAAGTGGGCAATAGCGCCCATCACTTCACGGATACCTTCTTCGATACGCTTGGCGATTTCAATTTCGCCTTCACGAGTCAAGAGTTCAACTGTACCCATTTCGCGCATATACATACGCACTGGGTCAGTGGTGCGGCCAATATCTGTTTCAACAGCAGCCAGTGCCGCCGCCGCTTCTTCAGCAGCAGCTTCATCAGTGTCACCGCCTGCTAATAGCAGAGCGTCAGCATCTGGGGCTGCTTCAGAGACATTAATTCCCATGTCATTGATCATGCGAATAATATCTTCGACCTGTTCTGGGTCAGAAATATCTTCAGGAAGGTGGTCGTTGACCTCAGCGTAAGTCAGGTATCCCTGCTCGCGGCCGAGGGCGATTAATTCTTTCAAACGAGATTGTTGTGCTTTTGCGGACATATCACCCTATCCATGAAAGGTCTGGGCCGAACGGCAATTAAGTTGCATATTATACTGTATATAGCAGCTTAATTGCCAGTTTCGGCAGTACTTGGTGCATTGTTGTGTTGTTCAAACAATTCACGCAAGTGTTGTTTTTCTTCACTCGTGAGCACATCTGAACGGGCCTTGTTGAGCAGTTGCTCAATCAAGCGCTCACGTTGCGCAGTCGCTAAACGAGTTATGGTGTCGAAAAATTGCTGTTCAAGGTTGTCGTCATTAATCAGCCATTCTTTTTCAGCGAGAGCCAGTAAAAGATTGCCCTGTTCGGTGCCATACCAGCGCGTCATTAACTGCAAAGGGTCAAGGTTTGGACTCTTCTGCAACGCTTCTAGTAATGAGACGAGCAGTTGTGCGTACAGGTCATCTTCTGCGGCAAGTTTACTTGCTGTATCGACTTTTAAAGCAAGGTGTGGATGATGCAACAAGGTGCGCAGAGCGGCCAAGTGCGGGGTTTCGACAGTTATTTGGGCGCGTTTTGATTGGCGTGCCGGAGCGCTGTTTTTTGACCAGGGTTTATCTTTGCGGTCGTTGTTTCGTGCAGGCTGCGATGTATTTGGACTTGGTGTGTCGCCATAATCGTTAGCACTAAAATGCTGGTAGCTATCAAAATTTTCAGCATCATATTCATACGCGGCTGAGGGAGCCCAGTCTTGCGTTGGTGCAGGGCTCAAGTCGCTACTGGGCGCTGTGTCGAGGCCGGTCATTTGTGTGAGCTTCTGGCGCATTAGGGCGCGTAAGTTGGCGCCTGGGATGCGTTCAATCAATGGTGACGCGAGCGTGGCCATATGCGCCTTGCCCTCAAGCGACTCAATATTCACTTCTTCAGCTAAGTGGGTGAAAAAATATTCTGTTAAAGCAACTGATTGCTGCGCGATTCGCGCTTGAAAGGCTTCGAGGCCTTCGCTGCGAATCAAGCTGTCAGGGTCTTCGCCGTCGGGTACGAACAAAAAGCGCGCTTGGTGACCATCTGTTAAATTACTTAAGGTTGCTTCGAGTGCGCGCCACGCAGCTTTACGACCGGCATTGTCGCCATCAAAGCAAAATAAAATACTGGGTACGGCACGAAACAGGCGCTTGATGTGCTCTTCACTGGTCGCTGTGCCTAAAGTTGCAACAGCGTTACGCAGGCCTTGTTGGGCTAGTGCGATCACGTCCATATAGCCTTCAACGACAATGATTTCGTTGAGTTGGCGGTTGTGTTTACGTGCTTCATAGAGGCCGTAGAGCTCTTGGCCTTTATGGAAAACTGCAGTTTCGGGTGAGTTTAGGTATTTAGGCTTATCATCGCCTAAGACTCGGCCACCAAAACCAATAATACGCCCGCGCGAATCATGAATCGGGAAAATAATCCGATCACGAAAGCGATCATAGCGGCGCTTACTGTCAGCATTCTCAGCCAATAAGCCCGCATCGATCATGGCTTTTTCTTGCAGAGCATCGCCACCTAAGTGTTTGCTGAGGTTGTCCCAGCCGGGCGGCGCAAAGCCTAGGGCAAAGTCGCGGGCAATCACGCCGGAAACGCCACGGTTTTTTAAATAATTGACTGCTGCATTACGTTGCGGATGGCTCTTGAGTGCGTTGCGATAATAGTCACTGGCTGCTGTGAGTAATGCATACAGTGGCGAGTCTACTGCTTGGCGTGGTTTTCTTGGAGCATTGTTATCGCTAGCTTCGCGCTCAACTTCCACGCCTGCGCGCTTGGCCAGTTCATCCACGGCTTCAGGGAAGTCGAGGTGATCGTGGTCCATAATAAAACCCAAAGCATTGCCGCCAGCGCCACAACCAAAGCAGTAATAAAATTGCTTTTCATGGTTGACGCTAAATGATGGGGTTTTTTCTTGGTGAAACGGGCAGCAAGCCGTGTAGTTTTTGCCGGATTTTTTTAATTGGACACGCGAACCCACCACTTCGACAATGTCGGTGCGGTTGAGTAAGTCATCAATAAAACCTTGTGCAATTAATCCTGCCATGGAATTCCTACAAAGCCTGGTGTGTTGCTGCAGCGTTGAATGCTAAGGATGTGTGTTAATCAAGTGCATTATAGACGTATGACAGTGGGCTGTTACGTAAGTTGTGCAGAATTGAACATGTTTGTAAGGTCGATGCTGGCATGGCGCTGTGTACCACGCAGTGCAGCGTCTACATTGATAGAGTGGGCTGTATAAAGCTGTTTGAGTAAAACGACAAAACCCGGACGAATCCGGGCTTTGTTTGCACTAAACCTGTGAAACTTAATACAGGCGTTCGTGACGACGTTGTTCGCGTTGTACTTTCTTTGCATGACGCTTTACTGCAGCTGCAGCTTTACGCTTGCGTTCTGCTGTAGGCTTTTCATAGAACTCGCGACTGCGTACATCAGCAAGAACACCGGCTTTTTCGCAGGAGCGCTTGAAGCGACGCAGAGCAACGTCAAATGGTTCGTTGTCTTTAAGTTTGACAGTTGGCATCCGATTCGTACCTTCATCAATGACCGGGTGG
>JAAZCO010000215.1 GCA_012513235.1 Gammaproteobacteria bacterium | reverse complement strand
TAGTCTTTATCATTACTAAGGACTTTACTCTCACTTTTTAGCAAGTTAATTTCACCTTCTGAATTTGAGGCATGTCTACTAAAAACATATTTCGAGCAACTCTATTGAGACGATTTAATTTTCGATTCACTATAACTGACTCACCGTCAAGCTCCAATTCTAAACTGACATCCCAATAGTACATTTCTTCACCACATGACTTCTGCCAATTTATCAGCTTATCCATTTCTGAAAAAGCTTCACGAACTCGTTGAGAGCTTCTGAATTGCTGTGAATATTGGGGAGGAAAAACCGCTTCTTTGCTTAACTTTGAGATATTGTATAAGTCCAGCATAACTCCGAGTTCCTCAGTGAGAAAAACTACTGAATCTGGCCGATTTACAGTTAGAACACCTGACAAAACGAGCTTTTTTATTATAGATAGGTACTGAAACCATGCCGGAGGCATAGACCCTAAAATGGGAATTGCTTCACTAGAAGCGGCTAAGCTGTAAGTGACACTGTCCCAATTTGCTTGTTTTATGATTTTTTGTAGCGTGTTTCGATTACTTGAACTTTGCATATCAAATGCGATACAAAAACCATTCCAAACCGGTGCTAGAAAAGCTTGGAGTTGCGGGCTGATAATTGCTTCAGCAAGTGGCAGAGACTGTTTTAACTGATCGTGCTTAGCAATCCTGCCGACTTTCCAGCACAAGTGATAGCTCTGAGTCGCGCTATCACTGAGCCAGTCTGCAAGAGGCTCTTCGCAGTCCCACAAACTACCATCGCTACTGCGCTGAACCCATAAGTTTTCATACGCCAGTCCGATATCCTTCAACAGTCCCGCTAAAATGGCTGCTATTTGCCACTCGACAGACAAGCCGTCATCCCACCGCTTAGACTTTGCTATTATCAGTGCACGATATGCAGTATCGAGACTATGTTTCAACAAGCCCATTACTTCACGATGATGGTGCGCTTCAGTTGCAGGCAGAAGGTGCATATGTCGTACTGCAGACCTAATAATCGGAAGAATCAATTGATCAAACTCTGGTTCTTGGAGCGGACACATACCGCGTATCAATTTTATTTTTGTTTCAATATGCTCGTGCTGCAAAATCAAATCGGTAGGAAAAGCTGGAACTCCAGAAAATGGACTATCTGTTAATGGATAGTTTTTCCCACGATAGTAAAATTGCTTTTTTTTAATTTTGAAATTCGATCTTGGGAACAATCTCTAAATCCTCCTTTAGTTTATAGGATCTAGCTTCGCTTATTTTGTCGCTTTAGATAACTCGCAAGGTGCCCAAAAAGGGCGTTTTAGCGCTTATTTACAGTTTTTACACTCTTGTACAATCAAACCCTCAAGCAAAACGTCCAGTCTCATGATCAGCAACAAGTGCAGAAATGAAAACCCTATATTTTTAAGTAAAGACACTAAACAGCCTAATCTATATATAATAGGTTTAAATCCTATTATATATTAATGGGGTTTTATACCTGCGTTGCACTGCAGTTGAATTTCTAATGAACAGAGCTTTGTCAGAGCTAAACAAACCAACTCGTTAACTCGCACTCGGTAGATCTGTCGAACGCGTCGTATACGCTGGCGACAAATGTTCCTCTTGCTGTCGCCGCTCTTACTACTTTATTTCTTACAGGTTGCGTTTCGGACTACACCTATAAGTACTCTAAGCACAGCAGCTATGCTTAGAACACTGCTTACGCTGGTGGTGTTTATAGCGGTCTTAAGGACCGTAACGAGCCTAAACGTGGAGTGGGTAACTTTACAGAAACCGTTGAATTCGGTGCTATATACACAGCAGCAGGCTTTACGGCTCCGGCCTTTGGCCAGTCAAGTTTTGCGGGCAGCGGTATAAATTTATTGGATATGCTGATTGATGATGGCCCGATGGCTACAAGAAACAGTACGTTTGGATGGATGCCACTTAGCTATGCGAATGATGCAAGCCAAGCTCAGGAAAAATTAGTTGCACATGTGCAACTAGCGATGGAGAAATCGCTAGATGTTATGGGGTTGGATTATTCGCGTATTGAGCACGATGACACTACATTTATTGGATTTTATGTTCATAACAAAGACCTCTACTGTCCTATGCAGGTGAAAAAAGAAAAGTGGCATACTGGCTATTTTTTCCACCCTGTACGAAATAGCGCATGCGTTGTGAGAGCTTCAATCAATATGCCACATGACAATGTAAAAACTGCTGATGTACGTATGAAAAATCATTCTGAAGCCAGGTCGTATAAGTTCACTTCGAGAGACAAAAAGAACTTTAACGCAATACTGGTTTCGTCCCCTACTAACAGTAGCCTGCTTAAAAACCAGATTTACAATGAAATCAGCAAAAATCTACCCAAGTGGATGTTCATCTACTTAGCGCCTGGCAAAGTAAAGCTATCAAGCGGTAAAACCATTAATTTTGCTTATCTACTCAATCAAGGAAAAGCATCTTTTTTTATTCGTCCTGACTAATTACAGTGCCTATAATTTTCTACAAATATAAGACTTACCAACCCATAATTTCACCATACAAATGAGTAAATGAGTAAATGAGTAAATGAGTAAATGAGTAAATGAGTAAATGAGTAAAAGCATACTGATAAGGTCTGACTAGTATCGGATTTTTTATAGGCGATGCATTAAGTCGCGTGGCTTTTTATGGCTTTCAACGAGCTTCGTACTCTGATGATTCAGCATGCGATGGGCTGGTGGGTAGAGTTGTCGCACACGAACGGGGGCACGATCATCTATCAGATGTCGGCCGAAGCTTTCAATCACACCATTGCAGCCAAGCACCTCACGTAGCAAAAATTTACCGGCATCACTACTGGTTTTTTGGTCGCTGAGCAGCATCAATCGATACAGAAATTGCTCAGCCTGCCAGCATATTTCTTAACCGCTAAAACCTCACCTTTGACCGACTTGCCAAAGGACTTAAGGCTTGGGTTAAAAAATATTTCTCATCAACATAGTCTTCCTCAGAAACAATCGTCCACAAGCAGCACTGCTCTAACTGAACAACTGCCCGACTGTTTTCATGGGTAAAAACATGCGTACACGTCCGTGATGCTCACACAGCACCTGAAACCCAAATTTCTCATAGAAGGCTTGGGCAGACTCCGTTAAACAATCAACAACGACTGCGTACGCGTGCATGTGAGCATTCACATTCCATAAATATTCTAGCGCTTTAATCAGGCTGACTTTACCTAAGCCACTGCCATGAAACTCTTTATGGACAGCTAACTGCGCCAGTAAAAATACCGGAATGGGATAGTGAGGAAGTTTTTTAGCCAATGCAGCGGGTAATGTCTCACGGCAAATTGAGCTAGGCGCAACGCTATAAAACGCACAGATAGGATACTTTTGATTGAGTAGCGGCGCAGTGCCTGGTAACACCATAGTGCGACTAATACCTGCCTGCATGTGCTTTGCAGCTTGGGTTTGAATAAAGGTATTAAGCTCACTCTCTCCACAATCGAATGAATCACGGTCATGCTTGGACTTGCTGAGCTCCTCAAACGTCCTTGACCAACTCACTTGAAGTTACTCGCTTTGGTAAAAGCAGCAGCCTCTAATAGCGCTGTGTTAGGTACCTGAGCCTGATCACAGGCTGCCATAAACTGGTCAAACACATTGTCTGCAACGGTCATGCTCTCATGCTGGGCAATAACCTGCGATGAGTCCTCATCCATGAGCCTGACCACATATTCAGTTAAGCTTTTTAAACCCAGCAATGCAGAGGCTTTTTCAGCTTTTATTTTAATTTCTTCATCAAGCCTGATATCTAATCGTGCTGTTGCCATAATCTACTCCTATGTACGGATATCTTCCGTACTTTTTCCGCCATAGTAATACAAATCGTGTATACACGCAATTTGTACGGACAGCTGCCGGACAAGTACAGTGACAGGTAGTTCTTTGAATGCTATCGGGCACACTTCAAATCACTTAGCTATTGGCAGAATAACGTGAGTTTTGGCTGACTTTTTCAAACAGATTCTTAGAGCTTGCAGAGCCACACAGTTCCTCTAAAAAAGCTTTCTCATCAGCATAGTCATCCTCAGAAACAATCGTCCACCAGTGACGACTACTGTCATCCCAACGATAGCCACGATTCTTCACCACTTCTCGATCAGCATACCCAACACCCTTAGCAAGAATCTTGTAACTGGTCTTTTGAGCATTCTCCAGAAGCTCATGCAGCGCATTTGGTACGACTGCAAACAACTGAACCATTGCCAGACAATCCGTTGCGGCTCTGTGACCATCGTAGAAGTAGCCATTTTTCAGCAGCAGGTACTCAAGCTTTGCGCTTTCAAAACCATGTTCTCGCCAATTGATGTCCTTAACACTGCACGCCCATAAGCGATTTGCCATGCAGGGGAAACGTATATCAAAGAAGGCACGATCAAACTGCGCGTTATGTGCAATCAGGGCATTTGAGTTTTTAATAATACGCGCTACATGAGCATCATCAATACGCTGCCCAGCCACCATCTCGTTTGTGATACCGGTGACCTGTGTGATTTCAGCACTGATTGCAGCCTTAGGACATTCAAGCTGACTCGTAATCTCGAGGACTTCAGTAATAATGCGCAGACTGGGGCTGTAAGCAACTTGAACAATACCAATCTCGATGACTTCATTCTCGCCAGCAGTAAACCCTGTTGTCTCGAAGTCGATTAAAGCTAAGTTTATTTCATCACCAGCTCGCTCACAGAGCCTTATGGGAAAGCTGTCTTCAGCAGAAAGCGGGATTTGTTCTAAAAGGCGAAACCGCGACGGAGTTTGTTCTATTTCATTAAAGCGCTTTGTATCAAACATTTAATATTCCTAAGCTTTTATCCATATTAACAGTCACAGCCGCGGTAGTTTTATAGCTGAATAATTAAAGACCAAATTGCTCTTGCGCTGACTTCTCATGTATTTTTTCTTGCTGGATACACTCGTATATTTCCTCTCGATGCACAGCAATTTCTTTCGGGGCATTTATCCCAATACGTACCTGATTACCTGTTACGCCCAACACCGTCAAAGTGACATCATTACCAATGTTGAGTGTTTCGTTAATACGCCTTGTCAGAATAAGCATGTGTAATTCTCCTTAATGATAAAAATCCATAACACTTTTAAGATTAGTAGCAAATAAAAAAAGTGCAATTTTAAATTTGCTCATCACTTCAACAATTCAACAATTTCTGTTTTATGGTGACCATATGATCACTTTATTATATAATAGGTTGAAATCCTATTATATAAAGATAGCTGGTAATGACTAGTCAAAAAAAAGAAAAATGGCTTGAATTTTTCAATCATGAAAAGTTTTTTTTCCACTTTATAAAAAGTCAGCAACATCTGTTTTCTATAGATAACCGAGAACCTGAATATCGTATTTTTGTACCAAGATCAGGAGTGACTTTCGAAAAGCCACCGCGATGGATTCACTGGATATGTCAACTTAAAGACGATGCAGATTCGTACCACATGCTAGCAACAGAGCTAAAGCGCTTGTACAGAGTTGCTGTAGGTGATTCATTCACACACTACCCTGTTCGCTTCCCAAGCTTTTATCAAAATGTTGCACAAATCAACGTATCAAGCCAAGTAGCACATTCATCAAGAAGACTAAAACCCGCATCTCGTGTAACACTGCGGGAAGAAAGAACAGACAGTACAATTATAGAGAGACAACGAACAAATTTTGATGAGGACATCAAAGCATTAAAAGAAGCTGGTATCACAGCACACGTTAGCCATACACTTTCTGAGTATTACGGTGATTTTGTAGAAGCTTTAGAGCTAACAATTGATACTGATGACTTGTTTAAATATGCCGATTGCAACTCAATTCAAATGCGTAAAGAAACTGGTAAGCAATATCGAGCTCTTATCCGCCATAAAGGGCAGTCTGCTGGCCTACGAAGCAAGCTCGGGCTCATCATCATAGATAAAGATAGCGATGTTTCAATTATACAGTCCAACCCTCAAGCAAAACGGCCACATTCACTGGCTGCTACAGATGCTGAAATCACACTACCTGTGAAAACTGACTTGCACTTTTACAGGAAATAACTTTGCGTACTAGGATAAAATCAAGAAAACTGCCTATATATAATAGGATTTTAACCTATTATATATAGGTAGTTAAAAAGCGTCAGAAGTTAGCGCTTTTATCCTTTTATTTTCGGTCAATAAGGTTTGTTAGCGATTAACAAATCTATGCATTAGCGCACCTTCGGTATGTCAGCCCAGCGCGTCGTATACGCAGGTGATAAATGCTCACGCTTCATGCTCCACTTGTTGTTCATACCTTGCCGAGCGAGAAATACACGACCAAGCCCACTTTGGTTGATTTCATCGAGTACTGCCATAAGCTTCTCACTGTTAGGACGCTTAATGACTTCATCAAACAGCCCAGGTTGATATGTGTTTTGACCATAGAAGCCTGAGAGCATGACGCCACCTTTGTTGTAGCTGTATCCGTCACGCCAAATACGCTTTAAAAGCTGCATGGCTAATTTATTTAAATCGCGTGTGTCATTACTAGGCAGTATCAGTTCGCCGGTTGCTGAGTTTCTGTAGACCTCTTGACCTGATTTAAATGGACTGGTCTGAACGAAAATAGTTAATACTTTAGCCTGCTGCTTTTCTTGACGGAGCTTTTCACAGCCACGAGCAGTGTATTGAGCGATAGCTTCCTGCATATGCTCAATATCTACAATTTTATTACCAAAAGATCGACTGCATATGATCTGCTGTTTGGTTGGTGGGGCATCTTCTAAATCCAAACAGGACTCGCCATTCAGCTCACGAACTGTGCGCTCTAAGACAATAGAGAAAAGGTTTCGGATTGTCCCTGGAGAACATTGCGCAAGATCGAGTGCTGTATTAATACCCATGATCTCAAGCCGCTTAGTCAGCTTTCGCCCAACCCCCCAAACATCACCAACAGGTGTAATAGCTAGTAATTTTTGTTGGCGTACAACGCTTGTAAGATCAACAACACCACCCGTAGCTTGATACTTTTTCGCTGCGTTGTTAGCAAGCTTAGCTAACGTTTTAGTTGGTGCTATACCAACGCATACGCTTAAGCCTATTAACTTAGAAATAATGCTTTTAATGTTCTGACCAAACTCAAGTAATGGCACAACTGATTCAAGACCGCTTAAATCTAAAAAAGCCTCATCAATCGAGTACACCTCAATTTTTGGAACCATGCTTTCAAGTGTTCGCATAACACGACTACTGAGGTCAGCGTACAAAGCATAATTTGAGGAAAAAACTTTGATGTTGTGTTGTCGTATTTCATCCTGAATTTGAAAAACAGGAACCCCCATCTTGATACCAAGAGCCTTAGCTTCTTTTGAGCGTGCAACGACACAACCATCGTTATTAGATAGCACTACAACAGGTAAGTTTATTAGGTCTGGACGAAATAGCTTTTCGCAACTTGCATAGAAATTATTGCAATCGACTAACGCAAATACCTTACTCATTTTTGGCTGATGATTTACGTCGTATATGGCGTATCGCATTAGTCACCACGCCAAATATATCAAGATCGCTACCCTCAGTAATCTCTATTGGTTGATAGGCTTTGTTACGCGGTACTAGGCGCACAACGGGTCTAAGCTCAAGCTCTTTTACCGTAAACTCTCCATGCAGGCCAGCGATGACAATATCGCCATGCTCTGCTTGTATTGAGCGATCAACAACTAGAATGTCACCTGGGTAAATTCCGGCTTCGCACATAGATTCGCCTTCAACACGAACAAAAAACGTGGCAGCAGGATGCTGAATGCACAACTCATTTAAGTCTAGTGTTTGCTCAATGTAATCCTGCGCAGGCGAAGGAAAACCAGCGGAGACGCGCTCAAGGAACAGTGGGATTTTTAATTTATGCTCATGTAGATGGCCAGCATCGTAACTTTGGGCAATCAGAGAAACACGCATTGGAGCCTCACAAAACAAAATAACTGTATGTTTCAACAGTATCTAGTGTTGCGATTTTTTTCTCAAGAAAGCTTTAAAAATTTACGCTGAACCAGGGATCAGCGTAAATGAGTAAATGAGTAAATGAGTAAGCGTGATGTATAATTCACGAATAAACTCAAGAGTGTTATCGAAGAAACCTGTTAGATATTAAAAAACAAGCATAACAGCGGCAAGAATAGCGAAAAAAGGAATACCGTAAAGTATTAGGGTCGTATAGACCATCCCAGCATTGCCACGCTGTCCCTCTCGATTCAACTCATCAATAAACGCTCTTATCTGCGGCTTGGAGTAACCACTCTCTAAAGCCTCTGAAAATAGCATTCGACGCCCTCTGGGCTGAGCGTCACCAAGCTGCTCAAACGAAATTCCTAGGAAAAAAGCCAAGCCCCCAAACAGGTAGTACGCAACAATACTACCAACCAAAAGCCCCAGTACTATCAAGACTAGGCTACCTAAAGCCATCAAGGAAAACTCACTACCTGACGACATAATCACTAAGACACATGCCGCCATCACAATGTTTACAGTCACAGCCCATACTGCAAGCCTAACAAAACCATTTCGCGTAGCCTGCAATCCTAGCAGGGCTAAAACAGCAACTATCACAGCGAAGATAGCCAACATTAACCCTAATGTAACCCCAAAAAGACCAGCAGCATGTGCAGCCTCGCTAGCGTTTACATAGAACGATCCGTCTAAATAATCCCCCATGCCAGCCTGATATACTACAAATACCACCCCAACCAAGAACAGAAGCCCAAATGCAGCCGATAACACACTCTTAAACAAAAAACCAATAACAGAATTCATAACAACCCCCTACCACCTAAATGATAGATACCAAACCCAAACAATACTGCTGTCAAAAAGGCTAAACAAATTGCAAAAACTGCAATTCGCCCTGTAGCCCAATGACTATCAGCCATTGACACAGTAGTACCTTTGCTTCCAATAATGGTACTCCCCATCACAAAGGCATAGCGCTTATGGAAGCGCCAATGAATAAGATTGTAAAAATAAAAAACTACGATACCAGCAGTAACCATCACACTTGTCGCTAGTCCGCTCGGCATATACTCAAACGCAGCCATAATATATGCCCATTGCAATAACGCGAGAATCAAGGTTGCACGACCACTTAAAATGCGAAAGAAAGGATTGCCTGTTCTCTCTCGGTACATATATACCTCTCTACCACCAGAAGCAGTTTCCTTTAAGCCCACTTTTCCATGCTCAATCATCACTGCCAGCATCGTAGCTTTGAACCAGTTCAAGCCTCCCGCGACACCCAGCGGATTAACATACCGCTCAAGACGCTGATGATTTGTTTTGTCTTCTTCGCACATCATGTCGGCAAAGTCATCAATATACGGCTGACGCTTAACTTCCTTACCTCTAATGATCGCAGTCTTTTTCTCTTTATTTACACGAGGTTCAGCCAAGTGAGGCAAACCACCAGTTCTATGCTGAGCAATCATGTGGCGATCTAAATCATGGTAACTCTGCCAAACAATTTCACTCCCACTTTCACCAATCGTCTCACTCGCTGTCTTGCGCTCAGACTTATCAACCAACTCAATTACTGGCTGTCGCATGTGCGCTCTATTTGTTGATTCGTTCATCCCTGTACTCCCAATTAAAATGACCCTGTTGTCGGTTTTTTTGTTGTTACTTATAAAAGCTATGGAACTGTGGGAAGTCCACACTTAACTCCCATAAATGAGTAAATGAGTATCCACTTGCTCTATAGAAACCTTAACGGCTGTTTTATTTACACATTCTTATCTTGTTCATTCTTTTTTAATATTTCCTGATACGTAGCTAATCGGCCTTCAAGTCTTGCCAAGTTTTCGCGTGCTGTGCTGGTATCTGCAATAGCTTTCGAATGACCTATTCTTGCAGTGTTTAGCTCATTTTCCAGCTCTAAAATCCTAGCTGACTGTGCATCAAAACTTGATTGATGCTTATCAGTTGCTCTCTCAATGTCTGATCCTAACTTCTGAACTTCGGACAGTAGAGCTGCCTCCCTTTTCCGCGATGCATCCAAGTCAGTCAAAATAATTTTTTTACTATCTTTTTCATCTTCAATAGTCCCATACGCTCGCTCAAGCTCTTCCCGTATATCTTGTACGCGCCGGGCTTCTTCAGCCGCTTTTAAAACTGCATGCTCAGCTTCTTTTTGGGACACATTGAGTTTTTCATAAGCCTGCTCTAACTCATCTTTCCTTTTGCGCAACTCTTCAGAATGCTCAAAATTCAGCTCTCGCACATAATTTGAATGCTGTACTTCTTGATCATTGATTTTATTTTCAAGAGATAAAATTTTGGTAATAGCCTCTTCCAAATCCGAAGCCTGATCTTCATAGGCAGTCGATAACTCCTTGCGCATAACATCCAGCTCTTCACGCTCTACTTCCCACGTAGATTGTGCTGCGCGCAAGGATTCGTTAGCTAACTCTTGAGCTTCTGACCACAACTGAGCAAGCGCAGAAGTATTAGCTTGCACTACAGCTTCAGGAACAGTTACCGCAACAGGGACAGCCTGCGTCGTTTGCTGTCTGCGCCAATCCTTCATAACCATACTTGTCGTATTCATATCAGCTTTAGCAGCACGGCGAACAGTATCTACTGTAGGGAATGTTTCGCGCCCTAATTGCTCATAAATATCTTCAGCAGCAGCAACAATGCGCTCACGAACTTCGACAGGAATATTATTTTTAGTCATACCAAACACCTTCAATAAGAATAATAAGAATTATATTATTATTCTTATTATTTAGCAACTTAAAATTAAATTATCTCTTGCAGACCAGCAAAGAAACACAATGACCGTGAGTTTCAATTCGTAATACACGCTAGCTTTGAACAGTCCTGGAAGGCAACACATTCACCGCTAAACGAAAACCCTAAGCAACGCTAAGGCAAGCCACTAGCGCAACCAGTTAACGTGCTATGTATTTCCGAACGGACCACTGCTATGACAAGCACTCACTTTCGCTCATAACAGCAGATATAAATATCTTTTTAAAAGACTAAAAACAAAAGCCCGTAGGCTACGCCATTAGTAATAGGGGAGGGACTTGGGACACTCACATTAGTAGTTGCATAGATATACCACTCTACTGCTGGTGAACACATTTATCTAACACGTTAGTACAACCACAAAGCAATACACGCAACAAAACAAGGTAAACCTTAACAAACCCCTAGCCACACCTTTTAATACCATTCAAGGCAAACACACACCTGTTAATCAGTGATGCGTGTTTGACCTACTCAACTCTCAATCATTCCTAACAGCATATATAGGTATCTTTTAAAACCTAGAAGCAGAAACCAAGAACTAGAGACCTACAGCTTAGGCTACGCCATTAGTAATAGGGGAGGGACTTGGGACACTCACATTCGCTGCCTGAATATACCGCCCTACTGCTGTCTTACTAATGCCCATTTGCTCAGCAATCGTTCGTACACTCAAGCCTTGTGCTCTAAGCTGCTGCGCTCGCTCCTGCTTGAGGTCTGCCGCGCCTAGGTAGATTTCTCGTGGAACTGCACCCGCAGCCCGTCTAACAGATTCGTCTCGCTTCCTATCGCGGTCACGTCTACGGTTTAAAGCCATATCTTTACTGATAATCGTGCGCAGTTGAGCTTGCTCACTATCTGTTATTTCAAACAAGTTGATTAGAGTGTCGTTACGGGGCGTGTAGAGCGCTGGGTACTCTTTACCGCCAAAACTAACCTTTTTCCCAGCCTCAAACTGTTTAGCCTTACTGTAGAGCGTCATTAGTTCCTTGCTGCTGTGTCCCCAAGCACCATCAATGGCACGGGCTAACGTGGCGGCCTCTTGGTACATCAAACGGCTGTTGGTTGCACCTGATAGCAGCAAAAAGTTTAGCTGCCAGTGCAAGTGGCGCATTCTGTCACCCTCGGCCACACCACCGCGCAACGTCATCAAGGTTCTTAAATCCTCCAGCCGATGCCAGGCTAATTGCCTACCGCTAAAGCCTCGCAAATTATCAGACTTACCACCGCCTATCAGTTTTAGCTGTTTACGTTTCTCGTGCTCATCTCGTTGTTGCTTCTGCTTTTCAATGTCCCAACGAGCAACGGGTAAAAGCACTTCTGCTAAATACTCAAAGTTGTAGCGCACTGGTTGACCGTCTGCGCCACTTTCAACGTGTACCACTCGACATATTTCACCGCTTTTAGTGTTTACCGTATCAATCAGACGTAATACGCGGCTTGCATCTTTAGCACCTACGTCTGCCCCCGCTACCTTTAAACGGTCTACTAGGTAGCGTTGGCAAGCGTTCCAGCGTGGTAATGCAGGACGTGGCACTGCACCCTCTAGCAACCATTTAGCCTGAATGCCTCGACCGCTGAAAACTAGAAGTGAGGGCGTGGGTATACCTTCCTGATGGCAGAAGTACAAAACAGAATCGGCTAATTGTTCTGGGCTGCGGCCTGCGGCCCAGTCGGTGCGGTAGGTATCAAGGTCGGCAAACAGCAAACCAATACGAGCAAGGTTCACAATGCGGCGATTAGGCTGGAAAAACTCGGCTTGACTTAGCCATGTGTCACGGTTCGGATCAATCAAGCCCAACACCGTTGGCATGTCGCCCAGTCGGTGTGCTGATTGCCTTTTGATGCCATTTACGTCAACAAGAATAGAGAAGAAACCATTCCTTTCCGAATCATGAAACATCTGTGCTTCTTCAGCACCGCTAAAGAGCGATAGCTGATGTGCAGACTGCTGCATAGCAACTCCAACATTGTCTCGTCGCGACAAACCTCGCGAAACAATATTTGTATTTGGAGAGCTCAAGCAGTAGAATAGAACACAGATCTTCGGGTTCTAATCTAGAGCCTTATGGATTCTACAGCCCGCCAAAGCTAGTAGTATTCCGAACCCTCAAAAAAGCTCACTCGCCAAAGTGGGCTTTTTTATTTGTCTAAATTAAGTTAATCAATCATTTTTTCTTTGCACCGTTTTGGGTATCCAGTCGCTAAGCTCTGCTTCAAAGCTGTTGATGCCATACTGTTTCAATGTACCAGCAGCCCCATCAATCGACTTAAACAACCTTGGTCCACCTCTAGACCTACCCAACACATACAACTTAGAAGCTATTTTCAACACAGCTACTAAATCGTTGTTGAACGGCACAACTTTTACATTTTCAACGGATTCAGAGGCCAAGAATTCTTTCAAAGCCGTTGGACCTAAGACTTTCATTTCATCTGTATCTGCTAAAAACATATCGTATCCTACCCTTTGAATACCAACGAATCAATATTTGATTTCGTTCGCCAAAAGTCCGTTATGAGTATCTACTCATTCACTCGCTTACTCATTTACTCATTTGAGTAACTACTCATTTGAGTGACGTTTTTAGCCCGGTAAAGACTCAACAAAATCGGTCAAAACATCTTTAAGACTTTTGTTATTGTCAAAAGCATACCGTCTAAGTTTTTGATGAAGCTCTACCGACAAATCAAAATTAACTCGTTTTGTTTCGCCTGCATTTTTTGAGAGGCTGGCTAAACTAACCTCTTCATTTCTGCGAGAGCTCGGACGGCCTGCTTGTAAGTTAATACTTTTAGTCATTTGAACGCCCCCTTTATTCTGACTTTAGTAAATCAAGTATTTCTTTAGCCAATGCTCTAACTTCTATTGCGGCTTCACTATTTGGATCTGCTTCTAGCACTGTAGTACCACTTGCAGCTGTAGTTGGATAGCTCACTCGTTGCGTAATTCGAGTTTCTAAAACAGGCAAA
Organism: Gammaproteobacteria bacterium; assembly: GCA_012513235.1. Lineage (GTDB taxonomy): Bacteria > Pseudomonadota > Gammaproteobacteria > Pseudomonadales > Pseudomonadaceae > Denitrificimonas. The sequence continues at coordinate 491 of JAAZCO010000215.1, read as the reverse complement.
CTGTAACCAGCCAAAGCCTTTGCTACTTCGGCACCAATACGTGTTCCTTTTATAGCTCGCGAGACAACAAATGCAGCCTGCAACTTACCATCAGTTAACTCAATTCTTTGCTGAACCAGGTCAACTAGATCAGATGCAGCCCAAATGTCGTAGGGTGACGGCTGAACCGGTATCAGAATAAAATCTGCTGCTTTGATCGCAGATACTGCTAAATCTGATGCCTGTGGAGCACCATCAATAACAACAAAATCTTTGATGGCAATATTCTTTAGATCACGATCAATTGTTGGTCGGTCAATTCCTACAACTGTTAGAGGGTGATCCTCTCGAACAGCAGCCCAGTCTCGTGCGCTGCCTTGTGGATCAGAGTCAACCAACAACACATCATTTCCATCGAGCTGTAAGGCTCGTGCTAAGTGAGTTGCTATCGTCGTTTTGCCGCTACCGCCTTTCTGATTCAATACTGCAATGACTTTCATGTGCCAGCTCCC
>JAAZCO010000029.1 GCA_012513235.1 Gammaproteobacteria bacterium | reverse complement strand
GCTGGGGCTATTACTTTAAGGTCGGTGTGGTGCTGACCTTGCCGGTGGTGCTGGTGACCCTCAGCGCCTTAGTGGTTCGTCTTGGTCTTTAAACATCACAGAGTTCAGCGTTGAACTGAACCGTATTGGACGTTTATAAAGTTATCCACAACAGGCCTAACAGAGCCGTAAGAGAGAGTTTTTATGTACGAAAATTTACCCAATATCAGCGCGGACGTATTTAGTATTCCAGCGCTGGAACAATTAAAACCCGCACAGCAGTCTGCGCATAAGCCACGTATTTTATTGTTATACGGTTCTACTCGTCAGCGTTCTTTTAGCCGTTTAGTGGTGCAAGAAGCGGCTCGATTATTAGAAATCTTTGGCGCAGAAACCCGTATTTTTAATCCATCGGGCTTACCCTTGCCGGATGACGCTGAAGACACCCATCCTAAAGTGGTTGAACTACGTGAGCTGATGCAGTGGTCGGAAGGTCAGGTGTGGTGCTCGCCAGAGCGGCATGGCGCAATGAGTGCGGTGTTTAAAGCGCAAATTGATTGGGTGCCATTAAGCATGGGTGCAGTGCGTCCGACTCAAGGTAAAACCTTGGCAGTGATGCAAGTCTGTGGTGGTTCGCAGTCCTTTAATGTGGTCAATCAACTGCGAGTACTCGGGCGTTGGATGCGTATGTTTACCATCCCTAACCAGTCTTCAGTGCCGAAAGCCTTTACTGAATTTGATGATAACGATCGCATGAAAGCATCGCCGTACTACGATCGCATGGTCGATGTAATGGAGGAGTTAGTGAAGTTCACCTTATTGCTACGCGACCGTCAGGATTATCTGGTGGACCGTTATTCTGAGCGTAAAGAGTCTGCAGAAGAGTTATCGCAGCGGGTTAATCAGTGTTCTATTTGATGGGTGAGTTCTTGAGTATATCGGCAAGGATGATGACAGTTAGAAGTGTGAATGGATCTTAGAGCTATATTTAACAATACATTCCACTTAAATACTGGATAATAGCCGCCATTCTTTTGCTATGTATTCTGGTGATTCTCTGTGGAAATCAAGGTTAATTTTCTCGACAATCTGCGTCTTGAAGCCAAGTTCGATGACTTTACCGTAGTGGCTGACCAGCCGATCCGCTACAAGGGCGAGGGTTCTGCGCCGGGTCCGTTCGATTATTTCTTAGCTTCATCGGCGCTGTGTGCGGCGTATTTCGTCAAGCTGTATTGCCAAGCGCGTGATATTCCAACGGAAAATATTCGTCTATCGCAGAACAATATTGTTGATCCAGAAGATCGCTATAAGCAGATTTTTAAAATTCAGGTTGAGCTGCCAGCGGATATGTCCGAGAAAGATCGCCAAGGCATTCTGCGCTCCATCGACCGCTGTACAGTCAAGCGTGTGGTGCAGACGGGGCCTGATTTTGTCATTGATATTGTCGATAACCTCGACGCCGATGCGCAGGCGTTGTTGGGCACCTCAGTGGATGAAAACAGCCAGACCTTTATTCCTGGTAAAGATCTACCGCTCGAAAAAACCATCGCCACCATGTCCGGTCTGATTGCTGATTTGGGCATGAAAATTGAAATTGCTTCATGGCGCAATATTGTTCCTAATGTGTGGTCGCTGCATGTGCGTGACTCGCAGTCGCAGCTGTGCTTTACCAACGGTAAGGGTTCCACTAAAGAGAGCGCGCTGGCTTCGGCCTTGGGCGAGTTTATTGAGCGTCTCAATTGCAACTTCTTTTATAACGATCAGTTCTGGGGCGAAGACATCGCCAATGCCGAATTTGTCCATTACCCGAATGAAAAGTGGTTTCAGCCCGGCCCTAAAGATGAGCTGCCCAAGGGCATTCTCGATGAGCATTGTTTAGCGATTTACAACCCAGACGGTGAGCTGTGTGGCTCACATTTGTATGACACCAATTCGGGCAATATTGAGCGCGGTATTTGTTCGCTGCCCTATGTGCGGCAGTCCGACGGCGAGGTGGTGTATTTCCCCTCAAACTTGATTGAAAACCTTTTTCTCAGCAACGGTATGAGTGCCGGCAATACGCTAGAAGAGGCTCAGGTGCAGTGTTTGTCAGAGATTTTTGAGCGCGCAGTGAAGCGCGAGATTCTCACTGGCGAAATGGCCTTGCCAGAAGTACCGCGTGAAGTGTTGGCCAAGTACCCCAGTATTCTTGCCGGTATTGAAGCGCTGGAAGAGCAGGGCTTTCCGGTGCTGGTGAAAGATGCGTCGCTCGGTGGCCAGTTCCCCGTAATGAACGTTACTTTAATGAACCCACGTACCGGCGGTGTATTTGCCTCTTTTGGTGCGCACCCCAGTTTTGAAGTGGCGCTGGAGCGCAGTCTGACTGAACTGCTGCAGGGTCGCAGTTTTGAGGGCCTGAACGATTTAGCCCGCCCGACTTTTTCTAGTCATGCAGTGACTGAGCCAAACAACTCGGTGGAGCACTTTATTGACTCCAGCGGTGTGGTGTCGTGGCGTTTCTTTAGCGCGAAAGCCGATTATGATTTTGTTGAGTGGGACTTTACGGATGGCGACAACAACAGCAATGCCCAAGAAGCTGAGTTGCTGTTTGGTCTGCTCGAAGATATGGGCAAAGAAGTCTATGTCGCTGTGTATGAGCATCTTGGTGCAACGGCCTGTCGAATTCTGGTGCCGGATTATTCCGAGGTCTATCCAATCGATGATCTGATCTGGGATAACACCAATAAAGCGCTGTTTTTCCGTGAAGATATTCTTAATTTACATCGTTTAGGTGATGATGAACTCGCTGCGCTGGTTGAGCGTCTCGAAGAAAGCGAACTGGATAACTACACTGATATTAAAACCTTGATTGGCGTTGAGTTTGACGAGAATACGGTGTGGGGTCAGTTGACCATTCTGGAGCTGAAGCTGCTGATTTATCTGGCGCTGAATCAGTTTGAAGAAGCATTGGAATTGGTCGAAGAATTTCTGCAGTTTAACGACAACACTGTGGAGCGTGAGTTGTTCTATCAGGCGATGAATGCCGCACTGGAAGTGGCGTTGGACGATGAGCTAGAGATGGACGACTACGAGCCGGTTTTCCGCCGTATGTTTGGTGAAGAACGAATAGATGCGGTGCTCGGATCACTGGATGGCAGCGTGCGTTTCTCTGGCTTAACGCCGACCAGTATGAAACTGGAAGGGCTGGATAAGCATTTGCGTTTGCTCGATAGCTTGAAAAAGCTGCATGCGGCACGCGCGCGTTTCAAAGGCTAATCGCTGCTTGGGCTACACAAAAGGGCACCTCTTGGGTGCCTTTTTTTATGCGTTTTTTCTATATCTACAAGGCTGTATTACCTGTGTTGAGCAAGCCTGATGGGCAAACAGCAGCAGGCGTTAAAATACAGGTCATGTTTTTGCAGTTGTGCTTAAATGGAGCCACTCGCAACGGCCAAATGTTGAATACTGCCGAGCGAGCCTTGCACTACTTTTATAAAGACATACGAGGAGACAGGCTATGTTGAAATTATTATTCAGTGCGGCATTAACGCTTGGACTGGCTGCAACGCCGGCCTTCGCTGCTGAAAGCGTGGCATGTCCAGCGTTTCTGGATCACGATTTACCTAAACTGCATTCCAAAGATACGGTGAATTTATGCGATTTGGCTGCAGGTAAGCCGATGTTGGTGGTCAATACCGCCAGCCACTGCGGTTTTACTGGACAGTTTAAAGGGCTGGAAGCTTTGCACGAGCGCTATGCTAAGCAGGGTTTAGTGGTGGTGGGTTTTGCCAGTGATGATTTTAATCAGGAAGCAAAAACTGAAGAAGAAGCTGCCACCATTTGCTTCAAGAACTTCGGTGTGACTTTTACCATGATTGCCCCGAGTCCTGTGACTGGCGCTAATGCGACCCCGGTATTTGCGCACATTAATCAGCAGGCTAAAGCGCCACGCTGGAACTTCACTAAATACTTACTCAATGAAAAAGGTGAAGTGATTGAGCGCTTTGGCAGTACTACGGGTCCTGAGAGCAGCAAACTGACTCAGGCCATTGAGTCTGTCCTGTAGCAGTCAAGCTCACGGACGCGCTTCAGTGAGTGGAGTGCTGATCTTTACTCAGCCCAAGCTTGCCTTCTAATAGGAGCGCATCCTTGGGCTGTTTATCTAACATATGTCAGTTAATTTCATCAGGTTGAGAATTTATGAATGCATCTGTGCGCGCTGCCATGACGCGGATATTTATTCTGTTGTTGACTGTTTGTGCAGGGGCTTATGCATGGGAGGCATCCAGAAATTCCGACATGCAGCCGGTAACGGGGCAGGTGATGGGTACCGTCTACAAGGGGTATCGTATTGGCTATGAGTTACAGGGGCAGAGCTATCAGTTTGAGACGCGCTTAGGGATTGTCGATGCCTTTGGTAACATGCGTGCGTTGCCTGCTGGTGCTGATATACCTTTGTTAATCAATCATGCGAGTTATCACGAGCCACTGATTAATACTCTGAATGGTCGTTATGGCGTTACCTTAAGCTGTGTTGCATTATTGTGTTTATTTGCAGTGATTGTGCTGCTATCTGCGAGCAAGGGCGGTGGACGCAAAGGGTCATAAAGCTTTGCATCATGGCCTAGGTTTAGGATTTTTCACCCCTTGCTGCGCCTGTGCAGTCAATGCATCTTCAGGCCATGGGTGTTTTGGATAACGGCCACGTATATCTTTGCGCACTTCGGGATACACATTGCGCCAGAAGTTATTCAGGTCAGCGGTGACTGCCAGTGGTCGTTGCGCTGGCGAGAGCAGATGAATCAGTACCGCTACTTTACCGCCAGCCACAGTCGGTGTCTCGGTCCAG
>JAAZCO010000214.1 GCA_012513235.1 Gammaproteobacteria bacterium | reverse complement strand
TAAGGCTGTGGCTGACATGGGTGCTTCTTGCTCGGCGGTGAGTATCGTTACCGACTCAAGCTTAGCCAGCTTGTTCAAAGTCACGCTATTGACTTCGAGACGACGCACATCTTCTGCAGTGGTGTTGCCTAAGAACAGCGGCAGCGGTGTGCCCGGGCCAATATTCATTTCTGCACGGATATTACGCAGTGCCAACATCAGCTCTTTGAGCCATTCGATATCACCTTCAGCTTGCGCATCAATGGCATCGCCAGAGCTGTCAGGGAAGGGCTGCAGCATAATGGTGTCGCCGGTTTTGCCCGCCATCGGCGCAATACGCTGCCAAATTTCTTCGGTGATAAAGGGCATAAAAGGGTGCGCTAAACGTAATGACGCTTCGAGTACACGCACTAAAGTGCGGCGTGTGCCACGGGTGCGCTCAGCTGGCGCTTCTTTATCCCAGAGCACTGGCTTAGACAGTTCTAAGTACCAGTCGCAATACTGATTCCAGATAAACTCATACAGCGCTTGCGCTGCGAGGTCGAAACGGAAGTTATCCAGTTGACGCGATACTTCAGCTTCGGTGCGTTGCAGTTGCGAGATAATCCAACGGTCAGCCACGGTCAACTCAACCGCTTGATCATCGAGACCGCAATCTTGCTCTTCGCATTGCATCATTACATAGCGCGCCGCGTTCCAGATTTTATTGCAGAAGTTGCGGTAGCCATCGACACGACCCATATCGAACTTCACATCACGACCGGTTGAGGCCAATGACAAGAAAGTAAAGCGCAGCGCGTCAGTACCGTAGCTAGCAATGCCGTCAGCAAACTCTTCACGGGTTTGCTTCTCAATAGCTTTAGCCATTTGTGGCTGCATCATACCGCTGGTGCGTTTCTCCACCAGAGATTCAAGATCAATACCGTCAATGATATCCAGCGGGTCCAAAACGTTACCTTTGGACTTGGACATTTTGTGGCCAAGGCTGTCGCGAACTAAGCCATGCACATACACGGTTTTAAATGGAATCTGCGCGGTGCCATCTTCATTTTTAACTAGGTGCATGGTCATCATGATCATGCGCGCCACCCAGAAGAAGATGATGTCAAAACCAGTCACCAGCACATCGGTCGGGTGGAAGGTTTTTAAGAAATCAGTTTGTTCTGGCCAGCCCAAAGTAGAGAAAGTCCACAGGCCTGAGCTGAACCAAGTATCCAGTACGTCATTGTCTTGGCGTAGATTGATATCGCCAAGATTATGCTTGCTACGCACTTCGTCTTCGTTACGACCGACATACACATTGCCAGCGTCGTCATACCAGGCTGGAATACGGTGGCCCCACCACAGCTGACGGCTGATGCACCAGTCTTGAATGTCACGCATCCAACTGAAGTACATGTTTTCGTATTGCTTAGGTACAAACTGAATGCGACCGTCTTCAATCGCGGCAATCGCAGGCTCAGCTAATGGCTTGGTGGAGACGTACCACTGGTCGGTTAACCAAGGCTCAATCACAGCACCAGAGCGGTCACCGCGTGGGGTTTTCAAGGCGTGATCGTCAATGCTGACCAGTAAATCAGCCGCTTGCAGTGCTGCGACGATTTGCTTACGTGCTTCAAAACGATCCAGTCCAGCAAATTCAGCCGGCAAGCTGTTGTCTAAGGCATCGTTAACCGTGCCGTCACTATTAAAGATCTGCGCGACTGCTAGCACCGCTGCATCTTGGTCAAGAATATTAATTAACGGCAGATTGTGGCGCTTACCCACTTCATAGTCATTGAAGTCATGTGCTGGGGTGATTTTTACGCAACCGGTGCCAAACTCTGGATCACAGTAGTCATCGCCAACAATAGGAATGCGGCGGCCCACTAAAGGCAGATCAATAAATGAGCCAATCAGTGCTTTATAGCGCTCATCTTCTGGGTGTACGGCAACCGCGCTATCACCGAGCATGGTTTCAGGGCGCGTGGTGGCGACTACTAGGTAGCCTTTACCTTCAGCGGTTTTTGCACCATCGGCCAGCGGGTAGCGCAGGTTCCATAGGTGACCTTTTTCGTCGTGGTTTTCCACTTCAAGGTCAGAAATAGCGGTATGGAATTTAGGATCCCAGTTGACCAAACGCTTACCACGGTAAATCAGGCCGTCTTCATGCAAGCGTACAAAAGCTTCTTGTACTGCAGCAGACATGCCGTCATCCATAGTAAAGCGCTCGCGCGACCAGTCCACTGAGCTGCCCAGGCGACGAATTTGACGGGTAATAGTACCGCCCGATTCTTCTTTCCATTCCCAGACTTTGTCGAGGAAGGCTTCGCGGCCGAGATCGTGACGGTCTAGGCCTTGCGCAGCCAGTTGGCGCTCAACGACCATTTGCGTGGCGATACCTGCGTGGTCAGTACCCGGCTGCCACAGGGTGTTACGGCCTTGCATACGGCGGTAACGAATCAGCGCATCCATAATGGCGTTATTAAAACCGTGACCCATATGTAAGCTGCCGGTGACGTTCGGCGGCGGAATCATAATAGTGTACGGCTGACCAGAACCCTGGGGCGCAAAGTATTGATTGGTTTCCCATGAC
>JAAZCO010000213.1 GCA_012513235.1 Gammaproteobacteria bacterium | reverse complement strand
TTATCCCAGAGCACTGGCTTAGACAGTTCTAAGTACCAGTCGCAATACTGATTCCAGATAAACTCATACAGCGCTTGCGCTGCGAGGTCGAAACGGAAGTTATCCAGTTGACGCGATACTTCAGCTTCGGTGCGCTGCAACTGCGAGATAATCCAGCGATCCGCCACTGTCAACTCAACCGCTTGATCGTCTAAACCGCAATCTTGATCTTCGCACTGCATCATTACATAGCGGGCAGCGTTCCAGATTTTATTGCAGAAGTTACGGTAGCCATCAACACGGCCCATATCAAACTTCACATCACGACCAGTCGAAGCCAGTGATAAGAAAGTAAAGCGCAGGGCGTCGGTACCGTAGCTGGCGATGCCGTCGGCAAACTCTTCACGGGTTTGCTTCTCAATGGCTTTCGCCATTTGTGGCTGCATCATGCCGCTGGTGCGTTTGGCCACCAATGACTCAAGATCAATACCGTCAATGATGTCTAAAGGATCCAGTACGTTACCTTTGGACTTGGACATTTTATGGCCAAGGCTGTCACGCACTAAACCATGCACATACACGGTTTTAAACGGAATTTGTGGAGTGCCATCTTCATTCTTCACTAGGTGCATGGTCATCATAATCATGCGCGCGACCCAGAAGAAGATGATGTCAAAACCTGTCACCAATACATCGGTAGGGTGGAAGGTTTTTAAGAAATCAGTTTGTTCTGGCCAGCCTAAAGTGGAGAAGGTCCACAGACCGGAGCTGAACCAAGTGTCCAGTACATCATTGTCTTGGCGCAGATTGATATCGCCCAAGTTGTGCTTGCTACGCACTTCGTCTTCGTTACGACCGACATAAACATTACCGGCGTCGTCATACCAAGCCGGAATACGGTGGCCCCACCAGAGTTGGCGGCTGATGCACCAGTCTTGGATGTCACGCATCCAACTGAAGTACATATTTTCGTATTGCTTAGGCACAAACTGAATGCGGCCATCTTCAATGGCGGCAATCGCAGGTTCTGCCAAAGGCTTGGTGGAGACATACCACTGGTCGGTCAGCCAAGGCTCAATCACCGCGCCAGAACGGTCACCGCGTGGCGTTTTCAAGGCATGATCGTCAATGCTGACCAGTAAATCAGCCGCTTGCAGTGCGGCAACGATTTGCTTACGTGCTTCGAAACGGTCTAAACCAGCAAACTCAGCCGGTAAGCTGTTATCTAAGGCATCATTCACCGTACCGTCAGCATTAAAAATTTGCGCTACCGCTAACACCGCTGCATCTTGGTCGAGAATATTGATCAAGGGCAGATTGTGGCGCTTGCCCACTTCATAGTCATTGAAGTCATGCGCAGGAGTGATTTTTACGCAACCGGTTCCAAACTCTGGATCACAGTAGTCATCGCCAACAATAGGAATGCGGCGGCCAACTAAAGGCAGATCAATAAATGAGCCAATCAGTGCTTTATAGCGCTCATCTTCTGGGTGTACGGCAACCGCGCTATCACCCAGCATGGTTTCAGGGCGCGTGGTCGCCACTACTAGGTAGTCTTGACCTTCAGCGGTCTTTGCACCATCGGCCAGTGGGTAACGCAGATTCCACAGGTGACCTTTCTCGTCGTGGTTTTCCACTTCAAGGTCAGAAATCGCAGTATGAAATTTAGGGTCCCAGTTGACTAAACGCTTACCACGGTAAATCAAGCCGTCTTCATGCAAACGTACAAAAGCCTCTTGTACTGCAGCAGACATGCCGTCATCCATAGTAAAGCGCTCGCGCGACCAGTCGACTGAACTGCCGAGGCGACGAATTTGACGGGTAATAGTACCGCCCGATTCTTCTTTCCACTCCCAGACTTTGTCGAGGAAGGCTTCGCGGCCCAGGTCGTGACGGTCAAGGCCTTGTGCAGCCAGTTGGCGTTCAACCACCATCTGCGTAGCAATACCTGCGTGGTCGGTACCGGGCTGCCATAGGGTGTTACGGCCTTGCATACGGCGATAACGAATCAGCGCATCCATAATGGCGTTATTAAAACCGTGACCCATATGTAAGCTGCCGGTGACGTTCGGCGGCGGAATCATAATAGTGTACGGCTGACCAGAACCCTGGGGCGCAAAGTATTGATTGGTTTCCCATGAC
>JAAZCO010000028.1 GCA_012513235.1 Gammaproteobacteria bacterium | reverse complement strand
ACCACAGCAGCGTGACTTATGTTGAGCGCTGCACTTGTAGTCGGTGCTCTTATTTATTGTGCTTCTTATCAAGGTGAGTCCATTGCGTATGTTAAAAATCGTCCATTTGGTTACTGGTGCTAGCGCACTACTGTTTGCACTTATTTTGGCCAACAACAATTTAGCAGCAGGTTTATTGCTGGCTTCCTTTGCTGCAGCCAACTTGCTTATCGCTCCTATTTTGCCCACTTGGGCACGAGGTGGTCGTCGTCAGCTACAGACTTTGGTGTCAGGATTAATTGTTTTAGCCACAGCAATGCAAACCATCTTAATGTTAACTGGTGTTGTGCAAGCTGAAGGTCATATTTTAAGCGTTACCACGCTGATCTCTGCGGTCATTTTGCACTTAGTGTTAAATCTGCGCAAAGTCAGCACCAAAAGCGTACCTTTGTCGCAAGATCTAAGCGATCGTGAAACCGGTACGGTGAAATGGTTTAACACATCAAAAGGTTTTGGTTTTATTTCACGTGACAGCGGTGATGATATTTTTGTGCACTTTCGCGCTATTCGTGGTGAAGGTCACCGCGTACTGGTCGAAGGCCAACGTGTTGAGTTTACCGTGATGGATCGTGACAAAGGCTTACAAGCTGAAGACGTCATTGCTGCACTGCCGGACGAGCGTAACTAAGCCCTCTGCCTGCACCTAAAAAGCCTGCCTTGCTGCAGGCTTTTTTGTCTTTGTGTGCTGCGCTTCCCGCGCTATTCTTCCTTGCACTAGAAGTTCGTGGCTTGTCGCGTATGTTGGTCATACGCAAGCCAACCCAACCGATACGCTCGTACTGAGCCCACAATGAAAAACACCCGCAAGAGCGGGTGTTTTTAACCAGTAGCCGTCAGCTGATCTATTACGGGAACAAACCACGTAATTGACGTGCTTCCAGAATGCGTGTGCAGGCCGTGATAAAGGCTGCCGTACGCAATGACACTTCATGCTCAGCCGCAGTAGCAGTCAGAGCGTGATAAGCATCCAGCATGATCTTTTCTAGACGTTGATTGATCTCTTCAACCGACCAATAGAAGCTTGATGAGTTTTGTACCCACTCAAAATAGCTCACAGTTACACCGCCAGCGTTAGCCAACACATCAGGCACAATCACCACGCCCTTTTGCGTCAGGATATCATCAGCTTCAGGCGTCGTAGGGCCATTGGCACCTTCCACCACAATACGCGCGCGAATAGAATCCGCGTTGTGCTTATTGATCTGCCCTTCGAGCGCAGCTGGAATCAATATATCAGTCTCAATCTTCCAGAACTCATCAGCGGCAATGGCTGTGGTATTAGCTGCGCCACCCACACCACCAGTTTGCTGAACATGTGCCAACAAGGCTTCAACATCTAAACCATCGGCATCATAAATAGTACCGGTATGGTCTTGTACTGCCACAATCTTTGCGCCCACTTCAGTAAACAAGCGTGCAGCGGTGCCGCCCACGTTACCAAAGCCTTGGATACTGACACGTGCGCCAGCTAGATTAATATCAGCATCTTTAGCCGCAGCCACACCCACAATAAACACACCGCGGCCAGTGGCTTCAACACGGCCTAAGCTGCCGCCGAGCGCAATAGGTTTACCCGTGACAATACCAGGCTGCGTGGTGCCCACCTGCATGGAGTAAGTGTCCATCATCCAGGCCATGGTTTGTGCATTGGTATTAACGTCTGGGCCTGGAATGTCTTTATTAACACCAATAATAGAGCTGATTTCACTGGTATAACGGCGCGTAATGCGCTCCATTTCACCTTGCGAATATTTGCGTGGATCAACACGAATACCACCCTTGGCGCCGCCAAAAGGTAGGCCGACAACGGCTGTTTTAACTGACATCCATGCCGACAATGCCATGACTTCTGAAAGCGTTACATCTTGGTGAAAGCGCACACCACCTTTACCCGGGCCGCGATTGAGGCTGTGCTGTACACGGTAGCCCTCAAAATGTGCGATAGTGCCATCATCTAGACGCACAGGCACATCGACAATCAAGCTACGCTCTGGGTGCTTTAAGGTATCAGTCCACTTGCTGAGCTCGCCCATATAAGGCGCAACACGATCAACTTGCTCGAGGAAAATACCCCACGGACCTGGATTATCAGAGTCTAAATACGAAGGCATATTTTGATTTATTTGTTGTGGCATGATTTAAACCTTGCTCGTTATAAAATGTAAGCCACCGGCTAAAGTGACCTGTGCAAAACTATATATTTTAACGGATTAGGGCGTGACTGACTCGTCACAACAGACGTTTCTTTTAAAAAAAACGTCTCAAAATGAATATAATCAAGCTGTAAGCCCCGTTATAAAAGGCATTGTGCTAAATCGTCACACCCAATAAAAAAGTAATAAAAATACAACATCAACCGCTAAAAAACTGTTTTACGCTATTTTATGGACAATTAAAACGATAATATCGTTAAGAAAGGAGGCTTTATTCAACATCCACACTGGCTGTGTATCCACCCTCAAAAAAGGTTTTGCAATGTCCTCTCACGATATATTTAACTACCTCAACCTACTGCATGAACATGGTGGTTCAGATATGTACTTTAGCGTGGGTGCTGCTGTACAAATGAAAGTCGAAGGAACGGCTCGCATTGTTGGTAAAACACCCCTAGGCCCTTCATCTATTCAGCAGATGGCTTACCAACTGATGACACAAAAGCAAATTGCTGTATTTGAACGTGATCTAGAGATGGACTTAGCCGTGGGCGTTCAGGGTGCGGGACGCTTTCGAGCCAATATGTTCTACCAGCGTGGCGAGGTGTCCATGGTGGTGCGCCATATTAAAAACGTGATTCCCGACTTTAACGCATTAGGTCTACCGCCGGTGCTCGGACGTCTGGCAATGCTCAGTCGCGGGCTGATTTTGGTGGTGGGTGCCGCAGGCTCTGGTAAATCCACCACCTTGGCGGCCATGTTGGATTATCGCAACAGCCATGCCGATGGGCATATTTTATGCATTGAAGACCCCATTGAGTTTTTACACCGACATAAAAAATCGATCATTAACCAACGTGAAGTGGGCTTAGACACGCACAGCTTTGGCACGGCCTTGCACCATGCCTTACGTGAAGCTCCGGATGTGATTATGATCGGAGAAATTCGCGACAAAGACACTATGCAACACGCCTTACACTATGCTGAAACCGGCCACCTGTGTGTTGCCACCCTGCACGCCACCAGTACCACGCATGCTTTGGAGCGTATCGCGCGCTTCTTTCCCGAAGAGGCACGTAAACAAACTCTTGCCGATGTCTCACATAACTTAGCCGCTATTATCGGCCAGCGCCTGATTCCAGGTCTTAAGCAAAAACGTGCCGCGGCAATTGAACTGATGCTCGCTACGCCTTATATCAAGGACTTGATCATGCGTGATCAACTGGGCGATCTAAAAGGAGCTATTGCGCGCTCACAAGAGCAAGGCTTGCAAACCTTTGATCAAGATATATTCAACCTCTTTACTCAAGAGGCCATCAGTTTTGATGATGCGCTCAAGTTTGCTGATTCACGGACGGATTTAACCTTACGAATCAAATTAGAACGTGGCTTTAGTGGTGATTTTTCTGATACCTTGGATATCACTTAAGTCGCTTTGTGACTTAAAACAAGCACATCGATCACACCTAAAACACTACACTTCGTCCGGAGCATGCAATGAACGATTCTAAGCTACTGTTTGAGCCCCTGCAGTTGGGTCATTTAGCGCTACCTACACGCATTGTGATGGCCCCCATGACCCGCTCATTTTCACCCGGCGGCGCTCCTAACGCACAAGTCACTGAGTACTACCGCAAGCGTGCTGCGGCAGCTGTGGGTTTAATTATCACCGAGGGCACCACAGTCAACCATTGCGCTGCCAATGGTTACCCCCATGTGCCGCGTTTTTATGGTGAAGATGCTTTACAGGGCTGGAAAGATGTTGTCGACGCCGTACATGGCGCTGGCGGTAAAATCATTCCGCAGCTCTGGCATGTGGGCAATGTACGACGTTTAGGAACCGAGCCTGACGCCAGTGTGCCTGGCTACGGTCCGATGCCTAAACATAAAGACGGCAAAGAAATCACCCACGGCATGACCCAAGCAGATATCGATGCAGTGGTGCATGCTTTTGCCCAAGCGGCTAAAGATGCTCAAGCCATTGGCATGGATGGTGTGGAAATTCACGGTGCGCACGGCTATTTAATTGACCAATTCTTTTGGGAAGGTAGCAACCAACGCACTGATAGTTACGGTGGTTCTATGGCCAACCGTGGACGTTTTGCAGTAGAAATCATTCAAGCAGTACGCGCAGCAGTCGGCCCAGATTTCCCCATTGTGTTTCGCTATTCACAATGGAAGCAACAAGATTACAGCGCGCGACTGGCGCGCACACCAGATGAACTGCAAGCATTTCTGCAGCCATTGGTAGACGCCGGCGTGGATATTTTCCACTGCTCAACGCGCCGTTTTTGGGAACCTGAGTTTGCTGGCTCTGAACTCAACCTTGCCGGCTGGACACGCCAACTGACTGGCAAACCAACCATTACCGTCGGCAGTGTTGGCTTAGACGGCAGTGAGTTCACCAGTTTCTTAGCTGGCACTGCCGATGTGGCGCAACCATCGAGCTTGGATGGTTTGTTAACGCGCTTAGCAGCGCAAGAGTTTGATTTGGTCGCAGTCGGCCGCGCTTTACTGCAAGACCCTGAGTGGGCCGCTAAAGTGCGTGATGGTCGTGAAGATGATATTCAAGCCTTTAGCCGTAGCGCCTTAGGCAGCTTGTCTTAAGCTCCAGCGCATGGATGCTGTGCGTGTTCTCAACCCGCACAGCATCTCATCAATCAGTCCGCCTGCTGTTACTCGTCAGCACCTTCGCGATCGCGATAGCCCAACAGATATAAAATACCATCCAAGCCTAGCGTAGAAATCGCCTGACGCGCAGATTTTTTCACCATAGGTTTGGCACGAAACGCCACGCCTAAACCAGCCAGCGCCAACATAGGTAAATCATTGGCACCATCACCCACGGCAATCGTTTGTTCTAAACGCAAACCTTCCATCGCGGTCAGCTCTCGCAACAAATCGGCTTTACGCTGGGCATCAACAATAGGCTCAATCGCACGACCGGTCAGCTTGCCATCGACAATTTCCAGCTCATTGGCATAAACATAATCAATCCCTAAACGCTCTTGCAACTGCTTGGCAAAGTAAGTGAAGCCACCGGATAAGATTGCTGTTTTGTAACCCAAGCGCTTCAGCTCAGCAAACAGCACCTCTGCGCCTTCAGTCAAACGCAGCGATGCGCCAATGTCGGCTAAGACGTCTGCAGATAAACCTTCCAGCAAGGCTAAACGCTCTTTAAAACTGGCTTTAAAATCCAGTTCGCCTTGCATCGCCCGCTCAGTGATTTGCGCCACTTGGTCACCGACACCGGCCGCCTTAGCTAACTCATCAATCACTTCGGCTTCAATTAAGGTTGAATCCATATCAAATACTGCTAAACGGCGATTACGACGGAACACCGTATCGCGCTGGAAGGCAATATCCACATTCAGTTCTTGAGCGACACTGAGGAACTCTGCGCGCAAGGCCGCAGGATCAGCCGGCTCACCGCGCACAGAAAACTCAATACAGCCTTTACCCTGATTTTCTGGCATATCAAGCGGCATACGACCTGATAGGCGATCAATATGGTCAATATTCAAACCGTATTGTGCGGTAATCGCACTCACACGCTGCAATTGTTCAGCGGTTACCTGACGGGTTAACAGGGTCACCATATAGCGCGGTTTACCTTGGCCACTGACCCACTGCTGATAATCTTCTTCCGAGACCGGCGTGAAGCGCACCTGTTGATCAAGCTTATAGCTGGTGAACAAAATATCTTTAAGCACAGCCGAGGCCTGCTCGGTACTGGGAATCTCAACCAAAATACCAAAGGACAAGGTGTTATGAATCACAGCTTGGCCAATATCCAAAATATTCACACCACTGTTCGCCAAGACTCCAGTGATCGCCGCGGTCAACCCCGGACGGTCTTCACCTGTGATGTTAATCAGGACAATTTCGCGCACGGTGCTTTCTCCGCAGATAAAAAGAGGCATTCTAGCCATTTAATCGTCTAACGTGCAGTCCTTTTGCTTGTTCTATGCTTTACGCCCGCTATACTTTACAAATATTGCGGTCACTGGCGATACATTAACCTGCGAACCACTCGTTTTAACTGCCCTATTCTTTGGATAATATTGTTTATGCAACATGATTCAACCCATACTCGCCGCAGCAGCATTGCTTCGCGCATAGCAGGTTATGTTTTTTTAATTATTGCAGTTTGTATTCTGTCTCTCGCTTGGTTGGTGCATACGCAACTCAAGTGGTCAGTACAACAGCAAGCCGATGCCTTGGGGCAGACCTTACTGCAGCAAAATCAGCGCAGCGCCGAAAGTGCCTTATCCGCGAACGATACCCTCAGTGTTGCCGTACTATTACGCGAACTGGTGGACAACCCTTATGTGTCGCACGCCGCATTGCACAGCAGTGATAACCGTATTTTAGCCGAAGCAGGCAAGCGCCCAAAACCTAAAAATACCGAGCAGCGCCTTTATTCACAAAAGCTCACATTACAAAATGTCAGTGCTGGCGAAATTCTTTTACATATTGATATGCAACCCCTACAACAACCACTGACCACCAGTATGCAAACCATGGGCGCGATTGGCGCTGCATTATTACTTTTAGCCGCTTTTTTATCTGTGCATCTTGGCCGCTCCATTGCCCTGCCACTGCAAAACTTAAGTAATTGGTTAATCAACCCCGTGCCGCCTGCGCCACATGCACAGCGCAGCGATGAAGTGGGTTTACTGGCTCGGCAACTCAACCAATACTTTATTGACGACACGCAAAGCACCAGTGACTCTGAGCCCAAAGCAAAACACGCGCCAGAGCCTGTCGTGAATCTCACTACAACAGAGGCAGCGGCTGAACCAGTCATTAGCGTGTTGCCTACAGCCAAAACATTCAGTGACGCACCCGTTATAGAAAAAAATCAACCTAAAGCCGCACCTCAGCTTGATTCTTTTAATCTGTCGCCCTTTGCTGAGCGCACCGCAGTCTTAGCAGTGGAACTGCACAGCATGGAGCAGTTACGCAAACTGCCGAGCGAAACCTTGATTGAATTACTCAAAAAATACCGCGACGCAGTGAAACAAGCAGCGCAACTTTATAACGGCCAACTGCACTCGCTTGCCGATGGTCGCAGCTTAATTACCTTTAATAACAACAATGACGAATATCCACGCAATGCCGTCTGTTGTGGTGAGTTATTGCGTGCTTTTGGCCATGCCTTGCAGTTGAGCATGTCAGGCAATGGCATCTCTTTGCATATTCAACTGGGTTTAAGCGAGGGACACACCATTGCCGATGCATCTTTGGGTGAATTACTCCTGAGTAGCAGTACACAAAATGCCATGGCTCTTAGCCAACACAGTCGTAACTCGCTGCTGATGAGCAATAGCTTGGCACATAACACTCGCCTAGCAGTATGTGCACGTATTCGCCCGGTCTCTCAGCCTGATAACAGCAGTTGCTTAGAGACACTCCTAGCGCCTTACCCCGCCGTCTTGCAAAAGCAATTACACAGTTTGCAAAACTCAAACGCAATTTAATTCAGCAACACCGGCCAAACAGATGTGGCCCTGATGCACAATTGAGATGCACTTGCAGTGACACATACAAAAATGCCGCATATCAGGCAACTGATACGCGGCATTTTTAGCTGAAGCCACCGACTTAAAAACGATACACTTCTTGCTCACGTACCGGCTCAACCACAGGTATTTTTAACGGCACCATAGAGCCTTGTGATGGCTTGTTGGTATGAGTTTCTGTGCCTGCTGCACGCTTAGTCGGTTTCACCGCTTGCGCGGGTAAGGCCTTTTCTAGCGCACTGGCCAGTTGTGCAGCCAACTGAATCAACAAGTCACTTTGCGCTCGCACTTGATCGCCCAACTCACCGTTGTGCTCTTGCGTTAGGCTCACGACGCGACTGTCGGCCAGCACACCGTTCTCATCGAGTAGGCGCCACTGCGCTTCTAGAACGGCAGGCTGCTGCTCGCCTGAGTCTAAACGGTTAATACTTAGCACCACTTGCGCTTGGGCCACCATGCCAATGCGATCGGGATACAATGAAATGCGGCTGGTGCCTAACTTTTCTGACACCTGGCGCAGTAATAATTGCCCGATATCATTGTCAATACTGCCAGCCCAGCGAGCTTGCGAACTGATACTTAGGCTGCCATCAACTTGGCGCTGGATAATACTTTCGCGCTGCAAATAATCGGCAATGGTTAACGGGCCAAGTAAAACTGTCGCTGTGTTTTTTTGATTTTCAAGTTCTGTGACTGGCTTTTGTAGCTGATAAAACTGTGATGGTGGTGCCACAGTACAGCCCACAGTAATGGCTGCTAAAACACCTAGCATCGCGATACTCAATGGTAAGCGCATTAAATAGTTCATCTGTTCACCGTTTCTTACCAAATATAATCGATTGTGGCTGTTGCTCTAAGCTTTCAGCAGTACGTTGCAATGCTTTACTGGCTTGCCCTAAATTCTGCAGGGACTGCAATAGTTCATATTGTAACTCGGATTGCGGCCCTAAACTGCGGCGACCATCACTGACCATTGCATCCATTTGTTGCAAAGCGTCTCGGGCACTCTGTGCTGCGTGACGAACATCACCTAAAGCATCTTTAAGTTCCACACTACCGCGGTGCACATTATCCATCATTCCTGGTAAGCGCTGCTGCAGTTCTTGGGTGATTTTTTCAAAACTGGCCAATGAACGGCTTAAACTTTGGATACCTGCTTGTGTCTCAGGTGCAGAGGCGAGGCGTTCAAAGGCTAGAAGGGTTTTATTAGCCGCCTCGAGCGTATCCTTCAACGGCATTTCTTTAAGCCCATCGACTAAATCACGCAAGACATCAGCGGCCTGATCAATGCGCGATGGTACGGTTGGAATCACTGGCAAATCAATCAAATGCGGCTCACGCACATAGGTCTTGTACTCTGGAAAAAAATCCAGTGCAACAATGGCCTTACCCGTTAGAAAACTAGGCGTTTGCAACTGCGCACCTAATCCGCGCTCAATCAAACGCTCAATCGAGTTTTCAAAACCAGTATTTTTGTTTTTATTCGGCCCGCTTTCGGCATTAATACGGATGGTTACCGGCATCACTACATCATTGAGGGTGCGGTCATAGGACAAGGTGATTTGCCGCACGCTACCCACCTTAACACCGCGGTAAGTCACATCCGCACCTATATCTAAACCATCCAACGCCCCAGTAAAGTACACCACATACTCAACAGGTTTACTCAGCAAGCTATCACGACTGAGCAACAATAAAGCTGCAGCGAGCAAGGCGATGCCACCTAATAAAAAAGCGCCAATAAAAAATGGCTTACGCGACTCGGTCATTGTTTCACCTCGTGGGTTGGCCGTTCACCACGGCGTAAAAAGCGCTGCACAGTCTCAGGGCCATGCTCAAGCAACTCAGACAAAGGCCCCAGCGCAATTTGCGTACGGGTTTGATTATCTAAAAACAAACAGGTGTCAGCCACCGCATAAATACTGGGTAGTTCATGAGTCACCAACACGATACTGGCACCTAAGCTATCGCGCAGTTGCAAAATCAACTCATCCAACGCCATCGAACTGAGCGGATCTAAACCGGCCGAAGGCTCATCAAAAAACAATACTTGTGGATCAAGGGCTAAGGCTCGCGCCAGCGCAGCACGTTT
>JAAZCO010000027.1 GCA_012513235.1 Gammaproteobacteria bacterium | reverse complement strand
TCTGACTGCACATACTGCTCTTTGGTTTTACGACTGTAACGAATTACCGTTGGCTCACCATCAGGATCATGGGTCGGCGCGCTGAATAAGTACGAGTGCTTGGGGTCAATTTCCTTTTTATGCGGCAGCAATTCAAGCACCAACGGCGCTCGAGTTTCACGCTTTTTCGGAAATTGACTGGCGGCCAAGAACATACCTGAAGCACCATCGCGCAACACATAAGTGTCGTCAACGTTGATGCACTTCAATTCAGGCATCGGCACCGGATCCATCTTAGGCGGCGCAGCTTCACCACTGCGTAATAACTTACGTGTGTTTTTACATTCAGTATTGGTGCAACCAAAATACTTACCAAAACGGCCGGTTTTTAATTGCATCTCACTGCTGCACTTATCGCATTCAAGACTTGGACCTTCATAGCCTTTAATGCGGAACTGCCCTTCTTCCATGGCAAAACCGGTGCAATCAGGGTTATTACCACACACATGTAACTTATGCGTTTCATCCAGCAAGTACGCATCCATCGCCGTATCGCACTTGGTGCAACGACGCTTATTACGCAGCAACAATGACTCAGACTCACCTTCGTCATCTTCAGCAATTTCATTGCCTGGCACCAAGTTCATCGTTGACTTGCAACGCTCTTTGGGTGGCAAGCTGTAACCTGAACAGCCTAAAAACACACCGGTTGAAGCGGTGCGAATCATCATAGGGCGGCCACATTCCTTACATGGGATATCGGTCATGGTGGGCGCGTTTTCACGCATACCGTTCTCTGTTGAGTCGGCTGCCTCAAGCTTGCTTTTGAAGTCGCTGTAAAACTCATCTAGCAACTGTTTCCACTGCAACTCACCATGTGCAACATGGTCTAAACGCTCTTCCATTTGCGCGGTAAAGCTGTAATCCATCAGATTTGCAAAGCTTTCGCCCAGTCGCTCGGTGACAATATCACCCATCTTTTCCGCATAGAATCGACGATTTTGTAAAGCTACATAACCACGGTCTTGAATGGTAGAAATAATAGCAGCATAGGTTGAAGGTCGACCAATACCCTGCTTCTCCAGTTCTTTCACCAAGCTCGCCTCACTGAAACGCGCCGGCGGCTTAGTAAAGTGCTGTGTAGGATCAAGCTTGACTAAGCTCAGCACATCGCCTTTTTTCAAATCAGGCAAGACTGCATCTTCCGCACCCTTACCTTGCTGTGGCTGCACCTTGGTATAACCATCAAATTTCAAGATACGACCGCGTGCACGCAATTCAAATTGCGCTGCTTCAACGGTTAAGCTGGTGGCGATGTACTCAGCTGGTGGCATTTGACACGCCACAAACTGACGCCAAATCAACTCATACAAGCGCTCAGAGTCACGCTCCATACCTTTAAGCATCGAGGTTTGCACATTGACATCAGAAGGACGAATCGCTTCGTGCGCCTCTTGTGCGCCTTGCTTACTGCTATACAACACAGGCGCGCCCAACAGGTATTTCTTACCAAACTCTTTTTCAATAAAACCACGCACCATTTCAATGGCATCGTTAGAAATATTGGTTGAGTCAGTACGCATATAGGTAATGTAACCGGCTTCATACAAACGCTGCGCCAGCATCATGGTTTTCTTCACGCCAAAACCTAAACGAGTACTGGCTGCTTGCTGCAAAGTCGAAGTGATATAAGGTGCACTCGGACGGCTACTGGTGGGCTTATCTTCACGTTTAACCACTGAGTAGGCTGACTTTTCCAGCACTGCCAATGCCGCATCAGTTTGCTCTTTACTGACCGGCCGAAAGGCTTTACCCGCATCACGCATCACTTCAAAACGTGTATTGATTTTATCTGCGTTATGTAAATCCGCGTGCACCTGCCAAAACTCTTCAGGAATAAACGCTCGAATCTCTTTCTCGCGCTCGACCACCAGCTTAACAGCCACCGACTGCACACGACCCGCAGACAAACCACGCGCAACTTTTTTCCACAGCAAGGGCGAGACCATAAAACCCACGACACGGTCTAAGAAACGACGCGCTTGTTGAGCATTGACCTGATCAATATCCAACTGGCCTGGCTCAGCAAAAGCACCTTGAATGGCCTTCTCAGTAATTTCGTTAAACACCACACGCTTATAACGACTGTCATCGCCACCAATGGCTTCACGCAAGTGCCAAGCAATCGCCTCACCCTCACGGTCCAAGTCCGTCGCGAGATAAATAGTGTCGGCGTCTTTAGCTAAACGGCGCAGCTCTTCGATAACCTTTTCTTTACCAGGCAGAATTTCGTAACGCGCTTTCCAGTCATTTTCAGGATCAATCCCCATTCTGGCAACCAAAGTGCGCATGGCTTTTTCTTTGGGCGTTAATTGTGCAGTGTCTGCAGCTTTCGCGCGCTTAGCCGGCTCTTTACCAGCAGCAGAACCGCCACTTGTCGGTAAATCACGAATGTGACCCACGCTCGACTTCACCACATACTCATTACCTAAGTATTTGTTGATTGTCTTCGCTTTTGCGGGGGACTCTACGATAACCAGCGATTTGCTCATTGCTCAGAATATTCCTGGAATAGATAAAGTGACACACCTGTAACGACAGGCTCAATATCACAAAAAATACGATAACTTACTTTATAGTGAGGCTATATATAGGTTGAAAGCTGCTTAGGTCAAGTTTTTGCTGAATTTGCTCTCAGCTTTTTGGCGGTAAAAACATGTTTTCTTCAGTTTGTAACAAAGTAAAGCGCGGCTGACATTGTCCTTGCACTTGCACCTGCTCAACAAACATAGACAACGGACGCACCCATAAACCAAAAGCGCCATATAGCGCTTGATAGACGACCAATTGCTCTTCACTTTCCGAGTGCTGAGCAACGCCAATCACTCGATATTGTTGACCCTTATAATGCTGATAAATACCAACTTGTATACTCATTATATGCTTCCAAATAAAAAAGCCGAGGCATCAAGCCCCGGCTTTGGTATTGCGAAGACGTTTACACGCGTTCAAATACCGTAGAAATACCTTGGCCTAAACCAATACACATAGTGGCTAAACCTAAAGTTCCACTATTTTGCTTCATCACATTGAGCAAAGTACCGGAAATACGTGCACCAGAACAGCCAAATGGGTGGCCTAAAGCAATCGCACCACCATGCAAGTTGACCTTCTGCTCCATTTTATCCAGCAGCTTTAAGTCTTTGAGCACAGGTAAGGCTTGGGCAGCAAAGGCTTCGTTAAGCTCAACAAAGTCAATATCATCCATAGTTAAACCGGCACGCTTCAAGGCTTTATGCGTGGCCGGCACAGGACCGTAACCCATAATCGCCGGATCCACACCCGCAACTGCCATGGAGCGCACGACAGCCATAGGCTCAATGCCTAAGTCTTGAGCACGCTGTGCAGACATTACGATCATGCACGAAGCACCATCAGTGATTTGTGACGAAGTACCGGCAGTTACAGTCCCGCCTTTAGGGTTAAACACAGGGCGTAATGCTGCTAAACTTTCCAGTGTTGTTTCTGGACGAATGGTTTCGTCATAGTCAAACACCTTCAAGAAGCCATCCGCATCATAGCCTTCCATTGGAATAATTTCGTCTTTGAAATGACCTTCAACAGTCGCCTTTTGCGCCAAACGGTGTGAACGCTCGCCAAACGCATCTTGCTGCTCACGGCTGATACCATGCATTTTACCCAGCATTTCAGCCGTCAAACCCATCATGCCTGACGCTTTCGAAGCATAGAGTGACATATGCGGATTCGGCTCAAGACCGTGCATCATGCCCACGTGCCCCATATGCTCAACACCACCGACGACAAACACATCACCGTTACCGGTTTGAATGGCTTGTACTGCAGTGTGCAGCGCGCTCATGGATGAACCACACAAACGACTCACAGTTTGCGCAGCGCTCGTGTGAGGGATAGCAGTCATCAAAGACGCCATACGGGCAATGTTCCAGCCCTGCTCCAGGGTTTGGTTAACGCAACCCCAGATCACATCTTCAACTTCAGCTGGATTAACTTTGTCATTACGATTTAGCAAACCCGTAATTAACTGAGCTGACATATTTTCAGCACGTGTATTGCGGTGCATCCCACCTTTAGAGCGACCCATAGGGGTACGCCCGAAGTCAACAATGACTGCATCTCTTGGATTTAAGCTCATATCTTTACTCCCGCTCTAATCTGTTATCGATTAACCGAAAAAGGTTTGACCGTTTTTGGCCATTTCACGTAATTTTTCGGTCGGGTGATATAGCGCACCCAAATCAGCGTACTGGTCAGCTAAAGCAACAAACTCAGCCACGCCAATGCTGTCGATGTAACGTAAGGCACCACCACGGAATAACGGGAAACCAATACCGTAAATCAAGCCCATATCCGCTTCTGCGGCAGTCTCAACAATACCGTCTTCAAGGCAACGTACTGTTTCCATGCACAATGGAATCATCATCCAGTTAATGATGTCTTCGTCAGTCACTTCACGCTGCTCATAAATCACCGGCGCTAAAACACCTGCAATCGCATCGTCCACGACTTTTTTCGGCTTACCGCGCTTGTCTGTTTCATAGGCATAGAAACCTTTACCATTTTTCTGACCCAAACGATCAGCCTCATACAGTGCGTCGACTGCAGAGCGTTGATCATCTTTCATTCGGTCAGGGAAGCCTTCAGCCATCACGTCACGACCATGGTGCCCGGTATCAATACCCACCACGTCCATTAAGTAAGCAGGACCCATCGGCCAGCCGAACTTTTCCATAACTTTGTCAATGCGCACAAAATCAACGCCAGCGCTGACAAGTTTTGCAAAGCCACCAAAGTATGGGAACAGTACGCGGTTGACTAAGAAACCTGGACAGTCATTGACTACGATTGGGTTTTTACCCATTTTCTGCGCGTAAGCAACAGTGGTCGCTACCGCTTCATCAGATGAGTGCTCACCACGAATCACTTCAACCAATGGCATCATATGCACAGGGTTAAAGAAGTGCATACCAACAAAGTTTTCAGGACGCTTCAGTGCTTTTGCCAACAAGTTGATGGAGATGGTTGAGGTATTCGAAGCAAGGATGGTGTTCTCGCCCACATGCTGCTCAACTTCTGCCAATACCCCTTGCTTGACCTTCGGATTTTCAACAACTGCTTCGACCACAATATCCACATGGCCAAAATCGCCATAAGACATGGTTGGGCGAATTGCATTCAAGGCTTTAGCCATGGCCGCTGGCGTTAAACGCTTACGCTCCACACGCTTAACTAACAGCTTAGCGGCTTCATCTAGGCCTAATTGAATACCCTCTTCACGGATATCCTTCATTAAAATTGGCGTGCCTTTGAGCGCAGACTGGTAAGCGATACCGCCCCCCATAATACCGGCACCTAATACCGCTGACAGCTTCACATCACGAGCAATTTTCTCGTGTGCTTTAGCTTTACGCTTGAGCTCTTGGTCGTTTAGAAACAAACCAATTAAGCTTTCTGCCACTGAGGTTTTTGCTAACTTAACAAAACCTTTAGCTTCAATTTCCAGCGCTTTATCACGACCATGGTTGGCCGCTTTTTGAATGGTCTTCACCGCTTCAATCGGCGCTGGGAAATTTGGTCCTGCCTGTGCAGCGACCAAACCTTTGGCAGCTTCAAAACTCATCATTTGTTCAATGGCATTGAGCTTGAGTTTTTCCAGTTTAGGTTGACGCTTAGCTTTGTAATCCAACTCACCTGAGATTGCACGCTGAGCCAAGTCAATCGCAGCAGCTAGCAACTTATCAGCGCTAACCACAACATCGACTGCGCCCACTTTCAGTGCTTCTTCGGCGCGACCTTCTTTACCACCTGCAATCCACTCAATGGCGTTGTCAGCACCCACCACACGTGTTAAACGTACAGTACCGCCAAAGCCTGGATAAATACCGAGTTTAACTTCGGGCAAGCCTACTTTGGCACTGTCCGACATCACACGATAATCTGCAGCCAAGCACATTTCAAAACCACCGCCTAAAGCGATGCCATTGATTGCTGCTACGGTAGGTACATTTAAATCTTCAAAATCATTAAAAATTTTATTGATTTCAAGGTTGGCAGCAATCAATTCTTCTTCAGGCAGCTTAAAGTTCTCAACGAACTCAGTGATATCTGCACCAACGATAAATACATCTTTACCACTGGTCACAACCACAGCCTTAACATCGTTATGGGCCTGGATTGCATCCACTGCAGCGCGCAGTTCGGTCAGTGTAAGACGGTTAAACTTATTGACGGACTCACCCTTGAGGTCGAAATTTAATTCAACGATACCACTTTCAAGGGTCTTCACCGTGATGGCTTTACCTGCGTAAATCATCAGCTGATCTCCATTCTATGGAAGCTGAGCAGTCTTTAATTGAGGACTGTCAGCCATTCAATATTGTGCAAGGCACTTTGCGAAACACTGTTTGGCACTCATACCATTATTATATTCAGAAGAATTTAAGCGGCAGTGCCAAAACGAATTTCATACGCCCGTTTGATTTGGGTAAGCACACATTCACGTAATTTTTTCTCTTTGTCAATTAGCAACATCGAAGAATGTTAAAAATTCTCTACTACTGCGCCATAGGCCTACATTTTATAAGGGTAAATTGTATAACCAAGATAAATTCGTGCAATTGCTCTGCAGTGACGTTACATTAAAGTTGATTGTGCAACGCAAGGCAGTGCTTGGAGGCAATATAAAGTGCGGCCTACGACCTCAATACCACGCACTCAACGGCGCTAAGCCAAGAAAAAGGACTGGAGACAGCTATGGCATATTCCCATCTACTGATTGCTATTGATTTAACCGAAGATTGTCACCGCGTTTTACAAAGAGCCCAGCAACTGTGCCAAGCGCTGGCTTGCCAAACCACACTGGTGCACGTTGTTGAGCCGCTGACCATGGCTTTTGGTGGTGATGTGCCAATGGACTTATCACTGCTACAAGAACAACAAACTGAGCAAGCACAACACAAGCTCAATATTTTGGCTGAACAGCATCAATTGCTCAAAGAAAACAACTGCCACCTACGTTACGGTCAGCCACGCCAAGAGATTCATCTATTGGCCAAAGAGCATAACTGCGATCTGATTATTGTGGGCAGCCATGGCCGTCATGGCTTAGCGATGCTGCTAGGCTCAACCACTAAAGATTTGCTGGCCGATGCGCCTTGCGACGTATTAGCAGTCGATTTACAAACCCATACTGCAGACGATTAATAGCCACATAGCAAAACAGGCAAGCTGCTGATGCAGAACTTGCCTGTTATGTAAGTCACCTACCGTGCACAGACCTGAGCCATAATGCACAGTTAGTCACTTGACTTAGCTGTCGAGCTCAGCCCAGCGCTCAATCAGCGCGTCCAACTGTTCCTGCACTGTATCAATCTTAGCTAATACCGCTTCAGTCGCTTCCTGCGGTTGCTGATAAAAATCAGCTGCTGAGACTTGCTCATGCAAAGCCGCAAGCTGTGTTTCTAACGTTTCAATTTCGCCTGGAATGGCATCCAACTCACGCTGTAATTTATAGCTCAGCTTCTTTTTGGGCTCAGTGTTGCTCGCAACTGGCGTTGGCGCAGGCGCGGCAATAACAGGCTCAGCGGCCTTAGCTGTCGGTGCTTCAAGGTCATCGGTAACACCGAGTAAACGGATACTGCCACCTTGGCGCAACCAGTCATCAAAGCCACCGACATACTCACGTACACGGCCAGTGCCATCAAACACCAGCGTGTTGGTTACTACGTTATCTAAGAACGCACGGTCGTGACTGACAATCAGCACAGTGCCTTTAAAGTCCATCAACACTTCTTCGAGCAGTTCTAGGGTTTCTACGTCCAGATCGTTAGTCGGCTCATCGAGTACTAACAGGTTAGCCGGGCGAGTAAACAGCTTGGCCAAGAGTAAACGCGCACGCTCACCGCCAGATAAGGCTTTAACTGGGGTACGGGCACGTTGCGGACTGAAGAGGAAATCACCTAGATAACTGAGTACGTGCTTGCTTTGACCATTAATCATAATGGTATCGCTGCCTTCACCAACGTTCTCAATCACAGTTTTTTCTGGGTCAAGCTGATGTCGCAACTGGTCAAAATAGGCCACTTCCAGTTTAGTACCTACAGCAATGGTTCCTGAAGTGGGCTGCAAATCACCTAGCAACAATTTCAGTAAAGTCGTTTTACCGCTACCGTTCGCGCCGAGCAAACCAATGCGGTCGCCACGCTGCAATACCATGGAGAAATCTTTAATCAGCTCACGACCACCCGGATGCGCAAAGCTGACATGCTCAGCCACAATAACCTGCTTACCTGATTTTTCACCGGCACCAATATTAATATTGGCGGTACCTTGACGTTCACGACGCTGACTGCGTTCAACACGCAACGCTTTAAGCTCACGTACACGGCCTTCATTACGTGTACGACGCGCTTTAATACCTTGGCGAATCCACACTTCTTCTTGCGCAAGCTTTTTGTCAAACAAAGCATTGGCGGTTTCTTCAGCGGCTAACTGCTGCTCTTTGTGTACCAAGAAACTTGCGTAGTCACCGTTCCAGTCAATCAAGTGACCGCGGTCCAACTCTAAAATCCGAGAGGCTAAATTTTGCAAAAAAGCCCGGTCGTGCGTAATAAAAATCACCGCACCGGTAAAGTTTAATAAGGCCTCTTCCAGCCAAGCAATAGCACCAATATCCAAGTGGTTGGTCGGCTCATCAAGCAACAGTAAATCTGGCTCAGCCACTAAAGCTTGCGCCAGCAGTACCCGACGACGCCAACCACCGGACAGCTCGTTCATTTTTTTATCAGCTGGCAGTTGTAAGCGGCTCAGAGTGCTATCCACTAACTGCTGTAAACGCCAGCCATCACGTGCTTCAAGCTCTTGCTGCACATGCATCATTTTATTCAGGTCTTCATCGGTGACGATGTTCTGACTTATATGATTGAACTGCGCTAATAATTCGCCAACGCCATCGAGGCCTTCAGACACCACTTCAAAAATGGTCTTTTCATCGGCCACGGGTAATTCTTGCGGCAGCTCGCCAATTTTCAAACCCGGTGCGCGCCACACTTCACCGCCATCAGGCACACGGTTACCACGTACAACATGCAGCATGCTTGACTTGCCCGTACCATTGCGGCCAATAATGCACACGCGCTCGCCACGCGCAATTTGCCAGGAAACATCCTCCAACAATGGAGTCGCGCCGTAAGCGAGTGATACT
>JAAZCO010000212.1 GCA_012513235.1 Gammaproteobacteria bacterium | reverse complement strand
TTCTGCGCCAGCACCGCACACACCATCAACTGAATCTGATGAAACACCATCAATGGCAAAATCGCCGGCCCCACCGCGCCACCAGCAAACAACACCGAAGCCATCGGGATACCCGTTGCCATACTCTTTTTCGAACCACAAAAGACAATAGTAATTTCATCTTCTTTATTAAACTTCAAGCCGCGCGCCAGCCAGGTCGTAGCAACCAAGACAATGGCTAAAATCACACAACACACCACACTCAACACCAGTAAAGCCGTAGGCGGCACAGCAGTCCACAAACCACCAATCACCGCTGCACTAAAGGCCGTATACACCACCAACAAAATCGAACTTTGATCAACACTTTTCAACCAGCTTTTATGACGCTCAACCCAGCCACCAATCCAACGACGCATATAATGACCCAGCAAGAACGGCAGCAACAATTGCAGACTGATTCTCAGCACAGCCTCCAGCATACCCGTGGTTCCTGCATCCGCACCCAGCATCCACTTCACCAAGAAAGGCGTCACTAAAATCCCCACCAAGCTTGAAGCCGACGCAGCACAGACAGCCGCAGGAATATTACCGCGCGCCATAGACGTAAAGGCAATCGCCGACTGCACCGTCCCCGGTAAAGCTGCTAAATACAACATCCCAATCCACAACTGATCACCCAACAAAGGTCGCAATAAGGGCTGTAATGACAACATCAAAATAGGGAATAAAATAAAGGTACAGGCAAAGATCAAGATATGTAAACGCCAATGCATCACCCCTGCAATAATCGCCTGGCGCGATAACTTCGCACCGTGCAAAAAGAACAATAAGGCAATGGCAAAGTTCGTCAGCCACTGAAAAATCGTCGCACCAATACCATGCGCAGGAATGAAGGTTGCCGCCAACACCACCGCAATCAAAATCAGTGTGAAATTATCAAAAAATACACGCAGTCGAGAAATCATCTGTACACCACCCAAAGCTAAGATGGCGCGACTGTACTGGATATGAAACAATCCGGCTAACGCCAATCAGCCAAAGAGTATCGACCAACGGACATGCATAGCACTCTAGAGCAGCGCCTCAGCGATTTAAAACACTTACCTCGTGCGCTGTACGGACACACCGAAGCCCTGTCTAATCACGTATTAAATTATCGTCACAGCCACCCTTGGGTGCAGTTTTCTTATGCCATCAGCGGTGTCTTAGAAGTACAAACCGCACAAGGTCGATTTATTGCCCCGCCGCAACGCGCAGTATGGATTCCCGCGGGCATTAAACATCGTGTACATAGCTCAGAACAGACACAAATTCGCAGCCTCTATATTGATCATCACATACTCCATACAACACCTGACAACTGCCGTGTCGTTGAAGTGAGTCCGTTACTCAAGGAGCTGATTCGTGCCTTTGCTGACTTACCAGAGCAATACGATGAACAAGGTGCGCAAGGGCGTTTAGCTGCTGTTTTACTCGATCAGCTCACCCATGCACCTGATATGGGTTTAATGCTGCCATTACCTAAAGATAAACGCTTACA
>JAAZCO010000211.1 GCA_012513235.1 Gammaproteobacteria bacterium | reverse complement strand
TTCAGTTCATTAAATCTAGCGACTGCGGTACAAGTGCTGGCCTATGAGGTGCGCATGGCATGGCTTAAAGAAACCCAGCAGCCAACGCATATGCCTGAAGTTGAGGCCACTGGTATGCTCGGTGCTGCGCCTGCTACACATGACTCGTTGGAGTTGTTTTATGA
Source organism: Gammaproteobacteria bacterium (assembly GCA_012513235.1). Classification (GTDB taxonomy): domain Bacteria; phylum Pseudomonadota; class Gammaproteobacteria; order Pseudomonadales; family Pseudomonadaceae; genus Denitrificimonas. Next base: position 2,768 of record JAAZCO010000211.1, on the reverse strand, counting down.
GCATTTGCAGGAGACGTTGGTTGAAATTGATTTTCTTGATCCTGAGAAGCCGCGTCATTTAATGGCGCGCTTGCGCCGTATTTATGGTCGCAGTCAGTTGAAAAAATCTGAAGTCAATATTTTGCGCGGTATTTTGACTGAAACTCAAAAAGCTGCGCGTGGTGAAGTTATTCAGCGCCGAGGTGAGCATGTTTAAAGGTATACGTGAGGATATTCAAAGTGTATTTCGTCGTGATCCAGCGGCGCGTAATGCGTTTGAGGTCTTAACGTGTTATCCGGGGTTGCATGCGGTGTGGTTACATCGCTTGGCACATGGATTATGGGTGCGTAATTGGAAGTGGCTGGCGCGTATGGTGTCTAACTTGGGGCGCTGGTTGACCGGTATCGAAATTCACCCTGGGGCTAAGATTGGTCGTCGTTTTTTTATTGATCACGGTATGGGGATTGTGATTGGTGAGACGGCTGAGCTGGGTGATGATGTGACTTTGTATCAAGGGGTAACCTTGGGTGGTACCAGTTGGAATAAAGGTAAGCGTCACCCTACGCTCGAAGATGGTGTGGTGGTGGGGGCTGGCGCTAAAGTGTTAGGGCCTTTTACTGTAGGTGCTGGTGCTAAAATTGGCTCTAATGCTGTAGTGACTAAAGCTGTTCCGGCTGGCGCTACTGCTGTGGGAATCCCGGGGCGCATCATTGTTAAAACTGATGAAGAGCAAGAGGCTAAGCGTCAAGCCTTGGCTGAGCGTTTTGGTTTTGATGCTTATGGCGTGAGTGCTGATATGCCTGATCCTGTTGCTCGTTCTATTGGGCAAATTTTGGATCATCTGGAAGCGGTTGAGGAGCGGCTTGAGGATATGTGTACTGCTATGCAGTCTCTGGGGAGTGATTATCAGGGTAAGAAATTGCCCGATTTGCCCGACAGTGCTTTTCCTTGCTCTGAGCGCTTAAAAACGCGCGAGCCGCAAGTAGATGGCGACGATGAGTCGCGTACAGAGTAATTGTGAGCTGGCGATTGTGACATCATGCCGCAGTGCTATTAAGCTGTGCGGCATTAAAGCCTGACTAATTTGATCGGGAATTAATACTTGACCTGTTTGCTAGGTTATTGCATAATTCATGTTGATAATTACTTAAAACGGTATTTGTTTTATGCGACTAACAACTAAAGGCCGCTATGCCGTGACCGCAATGCTTGACTTGGCCTTAAGTGCACAAGAGGGTCCAGTGCCTTTGGCTGATATTTCAGAAAGGCAGGGCATTTCTCTGTCGTACCTTGAGCAGTTGTTTGCTAAGTTGCGCCGTGGTGATTTAGTTCATAGTGTGCGTGGGCCTGGTGGTGGTTACCAGTTGGCTCATAAACCTGAAGATATTCAGATTGTTCAAGTCATTGATGCCGTTGATGAGTCCGTTGATGCAACGCGTTGTCAGGGTGTCGGTGACTGCCAGGGTGGTGATGAGTGTTTAACCCACCGCTTGTGGTGTGATTTAAGTAAGCAGATCCACGATTTTTTAAGTGGAATTAGTTTAGCTGATTTGGTTGCGCGCCAAGACGTTCAAAAAGTTGCATTGCGACAGAGTCAGCGCGTAGCAAATAAAATTCAGGCGTCCACCTTAGAGTGAGTAAGGCGCAGACCGTGAGGAGAGTTACTACAATGAAACTGCCGATTTATTTAGACTATTCAGCAACTACGCCTGTTGACCCAAGAGTTGCCAAGAAAATGTGTGATTGCCTCACACTGGACGGTAATTTTGGTAATGCTGCGTCACGTTCTCACGTGTATGGCTGGCGCGCCGAAGAGTCGATTGAGCATGCTCGTCGCCAAGTTGCAGACTTAATTAATGCTGATCCGCGTGAGATCGTGTGGACGTCCGGTGCGACTGAGTCAAATAACTTAGCCATTAAAGGTATTGCGCACTTTTATGTCAGCAAGGGTAAGCACATTGTTACTTCCAAGCTTGAGCATAAAGCGGTACTTGATGCGACGCGACAATTAGAGCGTGAGGGCTATGAAGTCACTTACCTTGAGCCTTGTGCTGATGGTCTGATTACCGTTGATATGGTTGCTGCAGCATTGCGTGAAGATACGATTCTAGTGTCAATCATGCATGTCAATAACGAGATTGGAACCATTAACGATATCGCCGCCATTGGCGAGCTAACTCGCTCTAAGGGTGTGATGTTCCACGTTGATGCGGCGCAGACTGCCGGTAAAGTAGAGGTTGATCTTGAGAAGATGAAAGTTGACTTAATGTCCTTCTCTGCTCACAAAGCTTATGGTCCTAAAGGTATTGGTGCGCTGTACGTGCGTCGCAAACCGCGTGTGCGCCTTGAAGCGCAAATGCACGGTGGTGGACATGAGCGCGGTATGCGTTCAGGTACTTTAGCCACTCACCAAATTGTGGGTATGGGCGAGGCTTTTGAGTTGGCACGCTTAGAAATGGCTGAAGAAAACAAGCGTATTGCCGCTTTAAGCAAGCGTTTTTATGACCAAGTGCGCGATATGGATGAGCTGTATCTTAACGGTAGCGCCACCCAACGTATCCCGCATAACCTGAACCTCAGCTTTAACTATGTTGAAGGTGAGTCGCTGATTATGGCGCTTAAGGATATGGCAGTGTCTTCAGGTTCGGCCTGTACGTCAGCGTCGCTTGAGCCATCTTATGTGCTGCGTGCTTTAGGTCGCAGTGATGAGTTAGCGCACAGTTCAATTCGTTTCACCTTCGGTCGTTTTACCACTGAAGAAGAAGTGGATCATGCCGCAGGACAAATT
>JAAZCO010000210.1 GCA_012513235.1 Gammaproteobacteria bacterium | reverse complement strand
CTTACCGGTTTATCCTAGTGGTACATTGACCCAACAGATTCAACAAGAACACCTCAATGGCCTTGTCGTCAGTAGCGAGCAAGGTTTACGTCACTTAATTGAACTTGCTGGAGAAGCCTGGCCGCAACTGGCTTCTTTGGCCTTATTTGTACCCAGCCCTCGTGTTGCACAGATCGCGCGCGAGCTGGGTGCTCAGCATGTTATTGACTGTAAAGGCGCGAGCAATCAGGCTGTATTAGACGCTCTGAGCGCACATGCCGCACCTCCAGCATAAGGATTGAATCATGAGCCAAGCTTCAGATAAGCCGGACGCAAAAGCCGACTCCGTAGAGAATAACAATACTGCAGCCACAACTACGTCTGCAGCGCAGCCGACAACACCCAGTCAGCCTCAAGCCACATCATCTTCAGGTAAAGGGCTGGCTGTGCTGGCCTTATTATTTGGCTTAGGCGGCCTTGGTGCCGGCGTGTGGAGTGTGATGCAAATCCAAGCTGCAGGAGATTCGTCAGTGCAGCAACAGCAGCAGCTATCAAGCATGCTAGCCAATACGCAAGCAGTACACGAACGCGAACAACAATTGCGCGCGCAAATCGAAAAAATGCCCTCTGCCACCCAACTGCAGCAAGGCCGTGAGCTCTTAGCCAGCGTGCAAGCTGAACAACAGTTGCTGTCGCAGCGTTTAGAAACCATCTTAGGTGCCAGCCGCCAAGACTGGCGTTTAGCTGAAGCTGAGCATTTATTACGCATGGCCAGCCTGCGCTTAAGTGCATTACACGACACCCATAGCGCAGGCTTTTTACTGCAAGCTGCTGACCATATTTTAATGGAGCAAAACGATCCTGCAGCTTTCGCCGCACGTGAACAACTGGCGCGCAGTATCACAGCTTTGCGCAGCAGTGGCTCATTGGATCGCACCGGTTTATTTGTAAAACTGGGCGCACTCTATCAACAAGCAAACCAGCTAACCGATCTCGCTCCAGGTTTTACAGCAGGCAAAGCAGCGGCTACAGCCAGTCCAAGCCGCTGGGAAGCTTGGTGGGATAATATTTCACGTTATATCCGCATCGACTTTAATGCCAGCGAGCAAGTACAACCCCTGCTCGCTGGACAAAGCCTCACTCAAGTACGCCTTGCGATTGGCCTAGCTTTAGAGCAAGCACAGTGGGCCGCTCTTAACGGCGCCGAAGAAGTGTATCAACAAGCCTTACAGCAAGCAGTGGATATTCTTGATGCACACTTCAGTGCTAAAGACCCTAATGTTGCGGGTTTAAGAACACAAATCAGCGAACTACACGAGCAAAAAGTCCGCCAGGAGTTGCCTGATTTAAGTGCTGCATTGACCACCCTGCAGGCTTATATTAATAAACGCTCAGCGCCCCAAGAGCCTGATAACGAGGAGTCCAACTGATTATGAAACGGACTTATCTTATTTTACTGGCAGTTGTACTCTGTGCCGCAGCCTTGGGTATGTTTATCGTTGAACATACCGGCTATGTGCTGATCTCGTGGAAGACCTTTCGTTACGAGTCGAGCTTATGGATGTTTCTTGCTGTACTTGCAGGCGCTCTAGCGGTTCTTTACGGCTTGCGCACCTTGATTAAAATGACGCTAGTCTCCACTGGCTTAGTCAATCCTTGGTCGCGTCGTAACCAAAGTCGCCGCTACCGTTTAGCAGCTGAACAAGGCATTTTAGATTTAGCCCAAGGCCACTGGAAAAACGCCTTACGTCATCTGCGCCGTGCCGCAGAAGGCGAAGAAAAGCCTTTAGTGTATTTTTTAGGCGCTGCCAATGCCGCTGAGAAGCTAGGTTATAGCGAAGAAGCCGATGCTCTACTAGAGCAAGCTTTAATCAAACAACCCAGCGCTGAAGTTGCTATTGCCCTGACGCATGCTGATCTACAACTGCAACGTGCCGATGACCGCGGCGCGCAAGAAACACTGCAAGCTATGCATGACTTACACCCCCAGCATTCCGAGGTGTTATTACGCTTACAGGCCTTATTGCGCCAGCGCCAAGACTGGTCAGCACTGATTGGTTTACTGCCGGCTTTACGCAAATGTAAACGCTTTACTGCTGAGCAACTGCAAGACATTGAGTACCAAGCGTGGTCAGGTCGCCTCACAACGATTTGCACACAGAAACAAGACCCACAAACAGCACTAAAAACACTGGACACCGCATGGCAAGAACTGTCGGGCAAATTGCGTAATGACCCACAGCTGGTCGCAGCTTATGCTGCTGAATTATTGCGCCTTAATGCACATGAGCAAACTGAGTCATTGCTGCGTCATACACTGAAAAACAACCTCGATGATGACTTGATTGATTTGTATGGTCGCGCGCAAGCACAAGACTCCGCACGTCAATTACAGTTAGCAGAAAGCTGGCTTAAACAAGCACCCAATAACGCCATACTGTTGCGTGCTTTAGGCCGTTTAAGCTTGCGCAATCAACTGTGGGGCAAAGCTCGCGACTACTTTGAAAGCAGTCTGCGTCAGCAGCGATTAGCGCATACCTGTGCCGAATTAGCACGCTTACTCAATCACCTGGGTGATACCAAACGCAGTAATGAGTTGTTTGCAGAAAGTTTTCAATTACTCGAACAAGCATTGCCTGCATTGCCACAACCTGCCCTGCATAACGCCTAAGTATTGCTCTAGGCGCAATTGCCTGCGGGCTATCAGAACTTTACTGATAGCCCGCAGAACAATCACCAAATTTATTATGCTCACACAACTTAATGCTTTCGAGGATGATCTATGCAATTACCTGCAACTCGCACCTTGTTTCTTTGGGCGTTTTTAGGCTGTTTAGGGCTGATCGCGATTGCATTGTATTTAGAGCATATTGTCGGATTAGAGCCGTGCCCGCTATGCCACGTGCAACGCTTTGCTGTAGCGCTCTTTGGCGTACTCTGCCTATTGGCCACTGTGCATAACCCTAGGCGGCTTGGCCAAGGTATCTATGCCGTACTGACTATGCTTGCTGCTGGACTGGGTCTGGCTGCTGCAGGTCGACAAATCTGGCTGCAAGGCTTGCCTGAGGATCAACTGCCCTCATGTTTACCGCCACTGGAATTTATGTTGGAAGCTTTTCCGTTGCAAGAGATTGTGCTGAAGATGCTACATGGCACCGCAGACTGTGCCGCAGTGGATTGGACCTTGCTGGGTTTGAATATTGCGCAACTCAATAGCATCAGCTTTAGCGCCATGCTGGTGTTTAGCCTATTTGTGCTGCTGCGTAAACACTCAGGCAGCAAACCGAGTGTGCAACACCCATAACCACAGCACTGCAGAGTTTAAACCACCCTGCAGTGCCTGTTGCGCCTTACTCTTTAAGCGGCACTAAGCGCGGGGCAATCATGTTTTCTGGACGCAAAATATCGGCCAGCAACTCATCATCGACCAGCTGCTCTTCACGCACCAATTCCAATACACCTCGACCATTTTCTAAAGCAAGCTTAGCAATACGAGTGGCATTGTCATAACCGATGTAAGGATTGAGTGCAGTAATTAAACCAATGGAATGCTCCATCAGAGTGCGGCAACGCTCTTCGTTGGCAGTGATACCTTCGACACAATGCTCACGTAACATATCCATAGCACGACGCAGCAAACGAATCGAATCAAACATCTTCCACGCAATCAATGGCTCCATCACGTTGAGCTGCAGCTGCCCTGCTTCTGCGGCTAATGTCAGTGACAAATCATTACCAATCACTTCATAAGCAACTTGGCTGACCGCTTCAGGAATCACTGGATTGACCTTGCCTGGCATAATCGAACTGCCGGGTTGACGCGCTGGCAAGTTGATTTCATTGATACCTGTGCGTGGACCACTGGACAATAAACGCAAGTCATTACAGATTTTCGATAGCTTGACGGCGGTACGCTTGAGCATGCCGGAGAACAGCACGAAAGAGCCCATATCTGAAGTGGCTTCAATCAAATCAGGCGCAGCTTTAATTGGGTAACCACAAATCGCCGCCAAGCGCTCGACCGCAATACCTTGGTAACGTGGGTCAGCATTGATACCAGTACCAATGGCTGTACCGCCCAAGTTCACCGGAGCGAACAAGTCATTGGACAATAAGCGCAAACGATTTAAGTCTTCACTTAAGTTGGCAGCAAAGGCTTTAAACTCTTGGCCTAACGTCATAGGGACAGCATCTTGTAACTGCGTGCGACCCATTTTCAGCACATGGGAAAACTCATCACCCTTCGCTGCAAATGCACCAATCAAACCTTCGAGGCTGACCAATAAATCATTTTGACCTAAGAGCAAACCCACGCGAATGGCCGTTGGGTAAGCATCGTTGGTGGATTGCGCCATATTGACGTCATTATTAGGGTGCAAAAAGCTGTACTCGCCTTTTTCTTTACCCATGGCCTCCAGAGCTAAGTTGGCAATCACTTCGTTAGCGTTCATATTGGTCGAAGTACCCGCGCCACCTTGGATCATATCGACAATAAACTGATCATGATGCTGACCGTCAACCAACTGCGCACAGGCCGTGGTAATCGCCTGATGCTTAGCGTCACTCAGGTAGCCTAACTCATGGTT
>JAAZCO010000209.1 GCA_012513235.1 Gammaproteobacteria bacterium | reverse complement strand
GCGCCTTGGTTGGGGATCAGCGCCTTTACCGTCTTAGCCTTGATGCTGAGTTTATTAGTCTTTATTGGTGAGGCTGCCCGTGATGCATTCGATCCAAGAAAATAACAGCGAACCCTTGCTCAGTATTGAAGATTTGTCGGTAGATTTTATCAGCGGCAACACAGTGCAGCATGCGGTCAAACACATCAGTTTTACCGTTAACAAAGGTGAAACTTTGGCTTTGGTTGGCGAAAGTGGCTCGGGTAAGTCAGTGACGGCGCATTCAATCTTGCGTTTATTGCCCTACCCTTTAGCCAGTCACCCCAACGGTAAGATCATGTATCAGGGTCAGGACTTGCTCAGCGCAACACCCGGATACTTGCGTACAGTGCGTGGCGACCGCATTGCGATGATCTTCCAAGAACCCATGAGCTCACTGAACCCGCTGCACAGTATCGAAAAGCAGATCAATGAGATCTTGATGCTGCACAAAGGCATGAACAGTAAACAAGCCTCAGCCCGTACGCTGGAGCTGCTCAAGCTGGTAGAGATTAAAAACCCAGAGCAGCGCATGAGTTCCTATCCGCATGAATTATCGGGCGGGCAACGTCAGCGAGTGATGATTGCAATGGCTTTAGCCAATGAGCCTGAATTACTAATTGCTGATGAGCCCACCACTGCACTGGATGTGACGGTGCAGCTGACTATTTTAGAGCTGCTCAAGGACTTACAAGAGCGCTTAGGCATGTCGATCTTATTGATCAGTCATGACCTCAATCTAGTACGCAGAGTGGCCCATCGTGTGTGCGTGATGCGCAGTGGAGAGATTGTCGAGCAAGCGCCTTGTGCTGAAATTTTTAGTAACCCTCAACACCCTTATACTCAAGAATTACTCGGTGCCGAGCCCAGTGGCTTACCTGCGCCGCATACGCCCAGCGAAGTGTTGCTGGAAACGCAAGATTTACGTGTGTGGTTCCCGATTAAAAAAGGTATTTTGCAGCGCACCGTTGACCATGTAAAAGCTGTAGATGGCATCAGCTTTGCCCTGCAGCGCGGGCAAACTCTTGGCGTGGTGGGTGAAAGTGGCTCAGGAAAATCCACTTTGGGTCTAGCAATTTTGCGCTTGATTCAGAGCCAAGGCCGCATTCTCTATGCTGGTCAAGCCATTGAAGGACTCTCACAAAAAGAGGTGCGCTCGCTGCGCCGTGACATTCAAGTGGTTTTTCAGGACCCATTTGGTAGCCTGAGTCCGCGAATGAGCGTCTCAGATATCATTGGTGAAGGTTTAGGCATTCACCAGATCGGTAATGCGCAGGAACAAGAGCAGATTATTATCGATGTACTGCGCGAAGTGGGCTTAGATCCAGCCACGCGTCACCGTTACCCCCATGAGTTTTCTGGGGGGCAACGCCAGCGTATTTCCATTGCCCGCGCTTTGGTGCTCAAACCTAAACTGATTGTTTTAGATGAGCCCACCTCAGCACTGGACCGTACCGTGCAGCGCCAAGTGGTAGAATTGCTGCGCAGTTTGCAGCAGAAGTACAACTTGACCTATGTGTTTATCAGCCACGACCTAGCCGTGGTAAAAGCACTCAGTCATCAGCTCTTAGTGATGCGCCAAGGCCAAGTGGTTGAGCAAGGTGCAGCAGAGGATATTTTTGCCGCACCGCAACACCAATATACACAGCAGTTGTTAGCCGCAGCTTTTATCAATAGCGCGCAACAACCGCAACAATGACTATTGACTCAAGAAGAGGAAACACCATGGGTTTTATGACCGGTAAACGCGTTTTAATCGTTGGCGTGGCCAGCAAACTGTCGATCGCCTCAGGTATCGCAGCCGCCATGCACCGCGAAGGCGCGGAACTTGCGTTCACTTACCAAAACGACAAGCTCAAAGGCCGTGTAGAAGGCTTTGCTGAGAGCTGGGGCTCATCTGCTGACCTGTGCTTCCCTTGCGATGTCGCTAATGACGAAGAAATCGAAAACGTTTTCGCTGAACTGGCTAAAAAATGGGATGGCTTAGACTGCATCGTTCACTCGGTGGGTTTTGCTCCAGGCGACCAACTCGATGGCGACTTCACCGAAGCGACCACTCGTGAAGGTTTTAAAATTGCCCACGACATCAGTGCTTACAGCTTTATCGCTTTAGCTAAAGCCGGTCGTAGCATGATGCAAGGCCGTAACGGTAGCTTGCTGACCCTATCTTACTTGGGTGCTGAGCGCACTATGCCTAACTACAACGTGATGGGTATGGCTAAAGCCAGCCTAGAAGCCGGTGTACGTTACTTAGCAGGCAGCTTAGGTGCTGAAGGCACGCGTGTTAACGCAGTATCAGCCGGTCCAATCCGCACCTTAGCCGCATCCGGTATCAAGAACTTCCGTAAAATGCTGGCTGCTAACGAAAAGCAAACGCCTTTACGTCGCAACGTGACCATTGAGGAAGTGGGTAACGCCGGAGCCTTCTTGTGCTCAGATTTAGCCTCAGGTATCAGTGGCGAAATCATGTACGTAGACGGTGGTTTCAACACCACTGCTATGGGTAATCTTGACGAAGATTAATCTTCTGCCAGATACAAAAAACCCGCTCTAGAGCGGGTTTTTTTATGGATTCAAGACTGCTTAGAAACGCTCAATCTTTGCATCCGACTCAAGTTGCTTTTGCAATGCATTAAAATCAACCTGTCCAGCACGTGACGCTAAGATGTCTTTGTACTGCGCCAGTTCTTCTGCATTTAAAGGCGCGGGGGCATCATTCACGCCGGTTAGACGCAAGATCACATAACTACCATCACCGAGGTTTAAACCAGCAAACTGTGCTGCGTTAGCTTGCGGCTTAGGCATTTTAAAGACCCTTTGCAACACTTGTGGCTCAACACCATCTTGATCACGCATTGCCGCTTCGACTGCTTGCCAGTCCGCTTCTTGAGCTTGCGCTACTGAAGTTTTACCCTCTTGTAGGCTCGCTAATAAAGCTTCACCTTTAGTTTGCGCTTGCTCGATTGCACGTTGAGCGGTCAACTGCTGCTGAATCTGCTCACTGACTTCGGCGAATTCAATCTGCTGAGGACGCATATGCTCTTTCACGCGCAATACGATGGTGGTTTCTGGATCCAGCTCAATGGCCATACTGTTAGCGCCTTCTTCCAGCACTTCAGTGCTAAAGGCTGCCGCTAGCACTTGGCGATTGGCAAATAAGCCCTCATCACTACCGTCACGTCCAAACGCTTGGCTAACTTGAATGGTTAAACCCAGCTCACTGGCTGGCTGCTGTAAATCAGCAGACTCATAAGCAAGGCCTTCAAGATCCTTGATAGTCTCAACAAAACGCTGCTCAACTTCTTGCGCTTTTAAGTTCTGTGCCAGCTTCTCTTTTAGGCTGTCGAAGCTTGGAATATCTGCCGCACGCACGTCCAGCAGCTTAATCACATGCCAGCCATATTCAGTGCGTACTGGTGCTGACAACTCATCTTTATTCAGCGCATACAAAACTTCTTCAAACTCAGGCTCATAGACATCGGGTGCAGCAAAACCAAGATCACCCCCCTGCTGCGCCGAACCCACATCATCAGACAGCTCTGTGGCCACTGCAGCGAAGTCTTCACCGGCATTGATACGTGTCAGTGCCTCATCAGCTTTTGCACGCGCCTGTTCATCGCTGACATCGCCACCCACTTCAATCAGAATATGTGCCGCACGGCGCTGTTCTGACAAGTTAGCAATTTCTGCCTGATAAAGTTCTTGCAGCTGCTCATCATCGACGCTGACTTGTTCAGCTAAAGCTGATTTTTGCAGTTCAATATACTCAACTACCACTTGCTCATCAGTCATAAATTCAGCGGTATGTGTATCGTAATACGCTTGGCTATCTTCAGTTGATACCGTCACCTGATTAAAATCTGGTGCAATAGTCAGCATAGAAAAATCACGCGTCTGGCGCTCTAAGCGCGCAAAGGCTTGCGCCTCTTGCTCAGTTACAAAAGCACTGCCAGCAATACCAGCACGCAATTGTCCGGTACGCATTTCTTGCTCGATCATCTGACGAAACTGTAGACGGGTATAGCCCATCTGACGAATCACCTGATCAAAGCGCGTCGCGTCAAACTGACCATCCGTTTGAAATTCAGGCGCCAACAACATAAATTGATCAATCGCGGCACTGGAATAAGCAAAGTTAGAATCATCTGCAGCTTGTACTAATAGCGCACGTGCAATCAATCCTTGCAGTGCTGCTTCAGCCAACAATTTATCGTCAATCAAACTCGTATCAAAATCTTGACCGAACTGCTGGATAAGCTGTCGACGTTGATTGTTTTTTGCCTCAGCCAATGCATCAAGGGTAATTTCTTCGCCATTGACTTTAGCAGCGTTATTACTGTTACTGGTTGAGCCTAAAATGGCATCAAAACCTGTAAAAGCAAAAAGCATTACAATTAAACCAATAATTGATTTAGAGATCCAACCCGTAGAGTTGTCTCGAATATTCTGCAGCATGCATCCCCCGATGTAGCTATTTTTAATAGCTGTGCATTATGGGTCAGTCAAACAAAATAAAGGCGCACCAAATGATGCGCCTTTGCATTTACTGATACGTCCAATAAGTCTGCGACTTTCGATCAGCAAGAACCTCTTAGCACGTATCCAATGCATCAGCCCGAAGACTGATGCATTACAAGCGCTTAGATGTTGACAGCATCTTTAAGTGCTTTACCGGCTTTAAAGCCAGGAATTTTAGCTGCTGCAATTTCAATCGGGTTGCCCGTCTGAGGATTGCGGCCAGTACGTGCTGCGCGATCTTTAACAGCGAATGTACCAAAGCCAACCAATACGACTGAATCACCTTCTGTTAATGCACCTGTGATGCTCTCGATCACAGCGTCTAGCGCACGTCCAGCAACTGCTTTAGGAATATCTGCCGAAGCAGCAACTTTATCAATTAACTCTGACTTGTTCACTCGTAAGTCCCCTTAGGTTTTCAAAAATAAATATGATTGCAAGTTTTATACAAGCAAAATAGCTCTGTTATGCAACCAAAAGACATAAGCACCTAACGCAAAGAAAGGTGCCAACAGCATGTCAATCACAACTGCATTAGTGTGTTCTGAGGCTATCAGTGCCCTCAGTTTCACGCGACTCATCCTTTAGCAAAACGTCAGAAACGACATCAGATAAAGGCTCAGGCATGTATTGCAACGCAATTTGCAGTACTTCGTCAATCCATTTTACTGGTTTGATGTCTAAATCAGCCTTTATATTATCTGGAATTTCTCTCAAGTCACGCACATTCTCTTCTGGAATGATAACGGTTTTGATTCCGCCGCGGTGGGCAGCCAGTAATTTCTCTTTTAAACCACCAATGGCCAGCACTTGTCCGCGCAAAGTAATCTCACCGGTCATTGCCACATCGGCACGCACGGGGATCTTGGTTAATGCCGACACAAGCGCCGTACACATGCCTATACCAGCGCTAGGGCCATCTTTAGGCGTAGCCCCTTCAGGCATATGCAAATGCACGTCAGTCTTCTCATAGAAGTCTGGAGCGATGCCTAGGCGCTGCGCACGACTGCGCACCACTGTGAGGGCTGCAGTCATCGACTCCACCATCACATCACCTAAGGAGCCGGTTTTAATCAACTGACCTTTACCCGGAATCACAGCAGACTCGATCGTCAGCAAGACACCGCCGACTGAAGTCCATGCTAAACCCGTCACTTGACCAATTTGATCATCTTCTTCAGCTAAACCGTAAGTGTATTTCTGCACACCTAAGTAATGCTCAAGATCATCTTGGGTAATCACGGCTTTAATATTCTTCTGCGCGGCCTGCTCTTTCACAACTTTACGGCACACCTTGGCAATTTGACGCTCTAAACCACGCACACCGGCTTCGCTGGTATACAAGCGCACAATAGCGAGCAATGCATCTGACTCAAACTCCAGTTCTGCTTCTTTTAAGCCATTGGCTTTAAGCTGCTTGGCGACTAAATATTTTCTCGCAATATTGAGTTTTTCGTCTTCGGTGTAACCCGGTAAACGAATCACTTCCATACGATCCAACAACGGACCTGGAATATTCATGGAGTTAGCGGTACAGACAAACATCACATCAGATAAGTCATAATCGACTTCTAAATAGTGATCGTTAAAGTTGCTGTTTTGCTCAGGATCCAACACTTCCAGCAAAGCTGAAGCTGGGTCGCCACGCATATCGGTACCCATCTTATCGATTTCATCGAGCAAGAATAATGGATTGCGCACGCCAACTTTACTTAAACGCTGAATAATACGACCGGGCATTGC
>JAAZCO010000208.1 GCA_012513235.1 Gammaproteobacteria bacterium | reverse complement strand
TGCTGCAGGTCAGGGTAAAATCGCAATGTGTTCTGCCTGTCACAATGCTGATGGTAATAGCATGTTGCCGAACTTCCCAAAGCTCGCCGGTCAAGGCCAGCGTTATTTGCTCAAGCAAATGCATGATATTAAATCTAACACCCGTCCTGTGATTGAAATGACAGGCATGTTGGATGCTATGACTGAGCAAGATTTAGAAGATATCGCGGCATGGTACTCGAGCCAAAAAGCAACAACAGGCGCTGCAGACCCAGAATTGGTTGCGCGCGGTGAGCAGTTGTTCCGTGGTGGTAAGATTGAAGAAGGTTTACCTGCCTGTACAGGTTGCCACTCACCTAATGGTGCGGGTCTTGATCTAGCAATCTTTCCTAAGCTCAGCGGTCAGCATGCAGCTTACACTGAGAAACAGTTGACAGAGTTCCGTGAAGGCATCCGTAACAACGATGGTGATGCGATGATTATGCGCACAATCGCTGGACGTCTCAGCAACAAGGATATCAAAGCTTTAGCGAGCTATATTCAAGGCTTAAACTGATAGTTTAAGCTGGTAAAAACCGCCCAGTAGTGATCTGCTCGGCGGTTTTTTTTATGCCTAAAATACAGCGCCACTGTGCCATACAATAAGAAATGTTGTGTTGTAAATATCAGTGGGTCACAAAAGGGTTGAACAAGACTATGCTGTCAATATAGATCCACTTGCGGGTTGAGCTTGGGAGCATAGTATTGTGAACGTAATAGATCGGCGTCAGGCATTAGCAATAGTGCCCTTATTTCGCTTGGGTTTTCGACCCTTCTTCTTGCTAGGTAGTGTGCTGGCGATGCTGGCTATTCCTTTATGGATTATGGCACTCAATGGCTGGTTTGCTGAGTGGCAGCCTACTGGTGGTTGGTTGGCTTGGCATCGGCATGAACTATTATTTGGGTTTGCTGGGGCTATTATTGCTGGATTTTTGCTCACGGCAGTGCAAGCTTGGACGGGTGTTGCAGGTCTTTCAGGCAAGCCTTTGATGGCGTTAGCAGCACTGTGGCTGGTTGCTCGTGTGGCGTGGCTGGTGGGTGCCCCGCTGTGGTGTGTGTTACTTGTTGATGTTTTGTTTTTGCCGCTGGTAGCTGCGCAAATAGCGCGCAGCGTCTGGCCAGTACGCCAAGTGCGTAACTATCCGCTGGTCGTGATCTTGGCGCTATTGGCGCTGGCTAATGCGGTGACTTTGTATGGTGTAGCGACGGGTAACGATGCGCTGCAGCGCCAAGCCACTGTCGGCGGCGTGTGGTTTGTAGCCGCTATTATGAGCATGATTAGTGGGCGCGTTATTCCATTTTTTACGCAACGTGGCTTGCTACGTAAAGAGGGGGTAGTGGCCTGGCCTAAGCTGGATTGGGCGCTGCTGATTGGTACAGTATTACTATCAATGACCTTGATGCAAGGTTGGGCGTTACAAGCGCAGCCCGTCATGGGTGGTGCATTTGCGCTGCTGGGCTTGGGCCACTTGATCCGTTTAGTGCGCTGGTATGACCCAGGTATGTGGCGTGTGCCCTTATTGTGGTCGCTGCACTTGGCGTACGCTTGGTTAACTGTGGCTTGTTTTGCAATGGCTTTGTGGCATCTGGCTGTATTGGCGAATATGAGCTTGGCTGTACATGCGTTAACAGTGGGTGCCATGGGCGGCTTAATTTTAGCGATGATTGCCCGCGTCACATTGGGGCATACTGGACGACCTTTGCAGCCGCCAAAGTCGATCACTTGGGCATTTGTCTTATTAAATTGTGGAGCGCTGGCGCGAGTAGTACTAGTCGACTGGGCTTATTTGCCTGGGCTGTGGATTGCCGCAGTGTGCTGGGCTCTGGGTTTTGCTCTTTATGTCTACGGTTATGCCCCCATGCTTTGGCGTGCGCGCGTCGACGGACACCCAGGCTAGAGCGCCTTTTTGCTGATTTATACTGATTAAAGCCACTTGCGGGTGGTTTTAATATGCATGTTTTTCGAGGTTGTTGTAAGGTGAGCGGCTACTGAGTCGTGACCTAGGGCGAATTTTTTAAGCGCAGAGGAAAATCGACCTTAGTATAGCTGCTAAAATATCCTATAGGCCTAGAATGCTATAAAGCAGTCAAAACCTCTGCCGTGTTGTTAACAGCACACAATGCCTCAATTAACGCGCAGAAAAGCCTATATAATTAAGTCTTTTAGCAGACATATTATTCAAAAAACAACTCTTTACAGGTGGTTGCATGAGTACTGATTTAAGTAAGTTTATTCGTAATAAAGCACTGTTAGACAAAGTTGTTACCGCACAAGAAGCAGCCACATGGATTGAAGATGGCATGACTTTGGGTATGAGTGGTTTCACCTTGTTTGGTGAGCCTAAGTTATTTCCAAAAGCTTTAGCTGAGCGCGGTCACAAAGAAAAATTCAAAGTTAACCTGTTCACTGGTGCTTCAATGGGCCCAGCAGCTGACCAGTCTATGGCTGAAGCTGACATTATTAACTTGCGTGTGCCTTATCAAGGTAACGCCGTGCAGCGTAAGAAAATTAACGCTGGCGAAATCTTCTATATCGACCAACACTTATCGCACATGGCTGAGTCTATTCGTCAGGGCACCTATCCTGCGATTGATTACGCAATTATCGAAGCAGCAGCAATTACTGAAGATGGCGACATCATCCCTACAGGTTCTGTGGGTAACTCACCCATCTTCTTGAAAACTGCTAAGCACGTCATTATTGAACTGAACACCAGCGCACCGGCTGAATACGAAGGTATGCACGATATTTACATCCCTGAGCCAGCGGGTGAAAATACACGTGAAGCCATTCCAGTCTTTGAAGTGAGCAAGCGCATTGGTACGCCGGGTATGAAAGTTGATCCTGCGAAAATTCGCGGCATCATCATTTCTAACGAAGCAGATATTCCATCACCACTGTTTGAACCTAACGAAGAAACTCAGCAAATTGCGAACAACTTGCTGTCATTCTTAGGTGAAGAAGTGAAGCAGGGTCGTTTAACTGAAAGCCTCGCACCGCTGCAATCAGGCGTAGGATCAGTGGCCAACGCAGTGCTCAATGGTATGAAAACCTCGGGCTTTAAAGATATCGTCGTTGCTTCTGAAGTACTACAAGATGGCGTTTTTGACTTGATCGATGCTGGCGTTGTGAAGTTCGCAGCAGGCACAGCACTGTCGCTGTCTGCTAAGCGTGTTGCAACATTGGGTAAAGACCTTGCTAAGTACAAAGATAAAATCATCTTCCGCCCACAAGAAATCTCTAACCACCCTGAAGTGATTCGTCGCTTAGGTATCATTTCGTTTAACACGGCGTTAGAAGCTGACATTTACGGTAACGTAAACTCTACGCATGTTGGCGGCACGCATATGATGAACGGTATCGGTGGTTCAGGTGACTTCGCGCGTAACGCTCGTATTACGATTTTCGTGACGCAGTCGACTGCTAAAGGTGGCAACATCTCAGCAATCGTACCTTTCGTAGCCCACGTTGACCACACTAACCACGATGTGGATGTGTTGATCACTGAGCAAGGTTATGCAGACATCCGTGGTTTAGCGCCAACTCAGGCCGCTGAACTGATTATCGAAAACTGCATGCACCCAGACTATAAGCAGCAAGCGCGTGATTACTTAGCTGAAGCTAAAGCACGTGGTGGCCAGACTCCGCACATCTTGGAAAAAGCCTTCTCATGGCACACCAACTTGGCGAAAAACGGTACCATGTTAATGAAATAAGCTAAAACTATAGGGGCGTCTCCACGCGGACGCTCCTTAGTTGCAGTTTATTAAAGTAAAAAGGGCAGACACTTTAACGGTATCTGCCCTTTTTATTTGTTGGTGAACCGAGTTTAAGAGACATCAATCAAGGGTATGCTCAGTTTCTCCAGCAGTTGCGCTTGTGCGTTATTAGCGCTTTCGTCTGTTACGGGCTGTAAGTGTTGGTAGCTACCATCGCTTTGCAGTAACCACGCGTGGGTGTTGTCATCTAAATAGCTTTCGAGTTCTTTTTTAACTCGAGCAATCATTTTTTTGTTTTCAATTGGGAAGCAGGTTTCGATACGTTTATCGAGATTGCGCTCCATCCAGTCGGCACTGGAGAGCAGCAATTGCTCATCACCTGGGCTATTGAGAAAATAGAATACGCGACTGTGTTCCAGCAGTTGACCGATAATTGAGCGCACTTGGATATTGTGTGACACGCCAGCAATACCCGGACGTAAGCAGCACATACCGCGCACAATAAGATCAATTTTTACGCCTGCTTGACTGGCCTTGTACAGCGCTTTAATCATGCGGGCATCGGTCAGCGCATTGACCTTAATAATAATGCGAGCATCTAAGCCTTCGGCAGCATGGCTGGCTTCACGAGCAATTAAATCCAGTAAGGTTTTGCGCAAGGTAAAAGGTGCATGAAAGAGTTTTTTCATACGTAAAGTTTTACCCATGCCAATCAACTGGCTAAACAGCTTGGACACATCTTCACATAGGTCTGGATCAGCGGTGAGCAAGCTGTAGTCAGTATATAAACGTGCGTTACCAGCATGGTAGTTACCGGTGCCAAGGTGAGCATAGCGGACGAAGTTACCGTTTTCACGGCGTAAAATTGAGACGATTTTAGCGTGAGTTTTAAAGCCTACCACGCCGTAAATCACTACCGCACCCGCTGCTTGCAGGCGACCGGCAAGTGCTAAGTTAGATTCTTCATCAAAGCGTGCGCGCAGTTCAATTACTACAGTGACTTCCTTGCCATTACGTGCCGCATCTACCAGCGCATCAACGATTTCTGAATTAGCTCCAGCACGATATAAGGTTTGCTTAATAGCCACTACGTTCGGGTCTTTGGCGGCACGACGTAGCAGATCAATCACCGGGGTAAAAGACTCAAAGGGGTGGTAAAGCAAAATATCGCTTTTGCTGATGGCTTGGAAAATGTTTTCGCTGTTTTGTAACGCTTTAGGGATGGCTGGCGTAAAAGGTGCAAATTGTAAGTGTGGATGACTCTCTAGGCCGGTGACACTGAATAAGCGGGTTAGGTTGACCGGACCGTTGACTTGGTAAAGCTCAGCGGTCGATAAGCCAAACTGATTGAGTAGAAAATCCACCAAGTGCGCAGGGCAAGTATCCGCCACTTCAAGGCGTACCGCATCACCAAAGCGTCGAGAGTACAGTTCTCCGCGTAAGGCACGGGCTAAGTCTTCAACATCTTCAGCGTCCACCGATAAGTCAGCGTTACGCGTCAATCTAAACTGATAGCAGCCTTTAACGCTCATGCCGTGAAATAAATCATCGGCGTGGGCATGAATCATTGAGGATAAAAATACATAATTAACGCCCGGCCCGCCAATTTCTTCCGGAACTTGAATAATACGCGGCAATAAGCGCGGAGCTGGCAAAATAGCTAAACCTGAGTCGCGCCCAAAGGCATCGATACCTTCAAGTTCAACGATAAAGTTAAGACTTTTATTGACCAGCAGCGGAAAAGGGTGAGTTGGGTCCAGGCCAATGGGCGTAATAATGGGTGCGATTTCTTCTTCGAAATAGGCTTTAACCCAGGCCTTAATTTTACTGGTCCACTTGCGCCGACGAATGAAGCGGATATCTTGCTGCGCCAATTGCGGTAGTAAAATGTTATTGAGAATTTGATACTGACGATCAACTTGCTCATGCACCAATTCTGCGATTCTGGCTAAGGCTTGATGCGGCTGTAAGCCGTCAGCGTCAGCTTGTTCGCGGGCAAAGGTGATTTGTTTTTTCAGCCCAGCAACACGAATTTCAAAAAACTCATCTAAGTTGCTCGAGAAAATTAATAAAAACTTGAGACGCTCCAGCAATGGCGTGGATTCATCCAGCGCTTGCTCAAGCACACGAATATTAAACTGCAGTTGTGATAATTCACGATGAATATACAGGCTGCTGTCGTCAAGGTTGGTAAGCGGCGCTAGAGCAGCGCAGGACTCATCTGGTGTTAGCGTATTCGATACTGCTGCGGCAGTCTCAGCTGCCTCAGTAGTGTGCTCAGCAAGCTGTGCTGGCTCAATCGGTCCTGCGTTGCTCATAGACTCTCCGTTATAAGTTAAGCGCCTTGTTTGAGTTGTTTTGCAGCATGTACGGCGAAGTAGGTCAGAATACCGTCTGCGCCGGCACGTTTAAATGCCACTAAGGATTCCATAATCACTGCTTCGCTGAGCCAGCCGTTTTGAATCGCGGCCATATGCATGGCGTATTCGCCGCTGACTTGGTAGACAAAAGTCGGTGCTTTGAATTCATCTTTCACGCGGTGCAAAATATCTAAATACGGCATGCCAGGCTTCACCATCACCATATCCGCGCCTTCAGTTAAGTCGGTGGCGACTTCATGCAGTGCTTCATTGCTGTTGGCTGGGTCCATCTGGTAGGTGGATTTGTTGGCTTTACCTAAGTTAGCTGCAGAACCGACAGCATCACGGAATGGACCGTAATAGGCGCTGGCGTATTTAGCTGAGTACGCCATGATGCGCACGTTGGTGTGACCGGCTAGCTCTAGGGCTTCACGCATGGCTTGAATACGACCGTCCATCATGTCGGATGGGGCAACGATTTGCGCACCGGCGTCAGCATGTGAGAGGGCTTGGCGCACGAGTGCGTCAACTGTTTCTTCATTCATCACATAGTTGTCATCGTCAAGAATACCGTCCTGACCATGAGTTGTGAATGGATCAAGAGCCACATCACTGATGACACCTAAGTCTGGAAAACGCTCGCGTAATGCGCGAATGGCACGCTGGGCAATAGCATCAGGGTTCCATGCTTCAGCAGCATCTAATGATTTTTTCTCTACGGGCGTGACAGGGAAGAGTGCCAAGGCTGGAATGCCTAATGCAACCCACTCTTCAGCTTCTTTGAGTAGTAAATCAATGGATAAGCGCTCAACACCTGGCATGGAGGGCACTTCTTCTCTGCGATTGGTGCCATCGAGCACAAACACGGGCAGAATTAGATCATCGACGCTCAATTGATTTTCGCGCACTAAACGACGTGAAAAGTCATCACGACGGTTGCGACGTAGTCGTGTAGCTGGGAAAACACGGTTGGCAGTATTGATGCTCACAGTAGCTCCTCATCCCGCAAATACGGGGTTGTGTAACAGGGTGTAGGCCAATAGTATGACGAAAAGATAGCATTATTGCCAAAGCAGCGTTATTTAAATGTTGTTGCTAGTGTTATTACTCTGCGCAGTGAGTAAAGATACCATTGAGCATGTTTTGTGAAAAACGCTGTTGCAACAGGTGTTTGCTCTGGTATTATTCACCCCCTGTTTTCGTGCGGTACTCGACAATGGTGTTGGGTGGCGGCGCGGTTATCTTGAGGAAACACCATGAAAGCCGATATTCATCCAAATTATGTTGCGATCAACGCTACTTGCAGCTGCGGTAACGTGATTGCTACCCGTTCTACCATCGGTAAAGACATCAGCATTGATGTGTGCTCCGAGTGTCACCCGTTCTATACCGGTAAGCAAAAAGTGCTTGATGTTGGTGGTCGTATCGATCGCTTCAAACAGCGTTTTGCAGGTTTCGGCGCAACAAAATAATGAGCATTTAAATGACCTATGTAAAATCGGTCGTAGCAATGCTGAAAAAAGCGTCCTTTATGGGCGCTTTTTTTTTGCTGCTATCTACCCAAAGCTACGCAGCCACTTCATTTTGCTCAAGAGAGCCTATTGCTGCTGAGTTCTCTGTGCAGCAGGTGATTGATGGCGATACTGTACGTTTGCACAATGGGCGCAGTGTACGTTTGATTGGCATTAATGCACCCGAGATGGGCGGGCGTGGCCGCACCGACCAGCCTTATGCAGTACAAGCCAAGCAACGTTTAACCGCTTTAGTCAAAGCCAATAACAATAAAGTCAGTTTGCGCACTGGGCAAGAGTCTAAAGATCGCTACGGTCGAGTATTGGCCTATACCTATGATCGCCATGGTGCCAGCTTTGAGGAGCAATTGGTTGCCGCGGGCTTAGCTTTTCATGCAGTGATTGCACCCAATATCGAGTTGGCTGAGTGTTTAGTTCAGGCGGAAGAGCAGGCGCGCACTGCACGCTTAGGCTTATGGAAACACGCCACATATAAACCCGCGCAACAGATTAAAGCCGGTGGTTTTACTTTATTGCAGGGTCGAGTACAGAGCGTGCAGCGCAATAAAGGTGGTGTGTGGCTGGAGTTAGGTCATTCGGTGACTGTTAATATTCCTAAGGCTGCGCTGCAGAATTTTGATAACGAGCTGTTTGAAGACTGGCAGGGCCGCACGTTACAGACCCGTGGCTGGGTTGCGGATCGACATGGGCAGCAGGGCCAATATGCGCGTTGGAGCTTAACGGTCAGTCATCCAAGTATGTTGCAGCTTAAATAAGAGCTGCTAAGTCGCTGTTCTGGTTCAGAGTTTTAAGTGTTTTACAGCTTTCTGTGCAGACTAGGCCAGATGCGCTTGTGGCGTTTGTCGTTCTTGAGTATGCTCGGATGTCCTTCAATTCATTATAATAGTCAAGCGGGAACTGCCAATTATGTCTGACCTAAAAACTGCTGCTCTTGAATACCACGCTTCCCCGCGTCCTGGGAAATTAAGCGTTGAGCTCACTAAACCTACTGCAACTGCACGTGATTTGGCATTAGCATACAGCCCAGGTGTAGCTGAGCCGGTGCGTGAAATTGCCCGTGATGCAGAGCTGGCTTATAAATACACAGGCAAGGGTAACCTTGTAGCAGTTATTTCAGATGGTACTGCAATTTTAGGTTTGGGTAACTTGGGCCCCTTGGCTTCTAAGCCAGTGATGGAAGGTAAAGGCGTATTATTTAAGCGCTTTGCTGGTGTGGATGTTTTTGATATCGAAGTTGATGCTGAAAGCCCACAAGCCTTTATCGATACTGTTAAGCGTATTTCAATTACCTTTGGTGGTATTAACCTCGAAGATATTAAAGCGCCTGAGTGCTTTGAAATTGAGCGCGCGTTAATTGAGCAGTGCGATATCCCTGTATTCCATGACGATCAGCACGGTACCGCCATTGTAACGGCCGCTGGTATGTTGAATGCTCTGGAAATTGCTGGCAAAAGTCTTGAAGAAGCGCGCATCGTGTGTCTGGGTGCCGGTGCAGCAGCAACTGCATGTATGAAGCTGTTGATCAGTATGGGTGCTAAAGTCGAGAACCTCTTTATGGTTGACCGTAAAGGCGTGATCCACTCAGGTCGTGATGACTTGAACCAGTACAAAGCAGTGTTTGCCCATGAAACAGAGTGCCGTACCTTAGCTGATGCAATGGACGGAGCGGACGTGTTTGTTGGTCTGTCAGGTGCTAACTTACTCAGTCCTGAAAACTTGTTGCGCATGGCGCCAAACCCAGTGGTATTTGCGTGCTCCAATCCTGATCCTGAGATTGATCCAAAACTGGCGCATGAAACACGCCCTGACGTGATTATGGCCACTGGTCGCTCAGACTATCCAAACCAAGTGAATAACGTATTGGGCTTCCCATTCATCTTCCGTGGTGCATTGGATGTACGTGCAACTCGCATTAACGAAGAGATGAAAATTGCTGCGGTTCACGCACTACGCGATCTGGCTAAATTGCCGGTATCTAACGCAGTATGTGATGCTTACGGTATTGACTGCATTGAGTTTGGCCGTGAATACATTATTCCTAAGCCAATGGACCCACGTTTAATCACTTTGGTACCCGACGCGGTTGCTAAAGCTGCAATTGAAACTGGCGTGGCAACACTGCCATATCCTAAGCACTACCCACTGACTTCAGTGGATGAAGTGTTTAACGGTTAAGTTTTAATCGACAATAAAAAAGCCCGCTTTAAGCGGGTTTTTTATTGATGCAGTACAGAGTTAAAAGAGATCGATGGGCGCTATTTCTGGCTGATCAAAATAGTTGCTGCCCGGTACATCCCAGCTGTTTTCAAACTCATCCATGGTGGGTGGTGCATCTTCGCTTTTAAACAGCTCAAAATAGGCATTGGGCGTGCCGGGGCGAGCAATGCGCCCAGTGACTGGGTCAATTCTTAGGGTCATCATGCCAGAGGGCTCTTTCATGGTATGCATGGGCTTATCTTTGAGAGCGTAAGCCATATAATCAATCCAGATGGGTAAGGCTATAGTTCCGCCGTATTCATTGCGTCCGAGACTGGTGGGTTGGTCAAAGCCCGCCCAAACGCTGGTCACCACATCGCTGTTATACCCAGCAAACCAGCTGTCTTTCGAGTCGTTAGTGGTACCTGTTTTACCTGCTAGGTCGGTACGGTTTAAGCTCAGAGCACGGCGCCCAGTACCTCGGGTAATCACATCTTTGAGCATGCTGGTCATAATATATGCCGTGCGCTCATCAATAATGCGTGGGGCTTCCAGTTGTGGCTCAAGCTCGCTGCCGGCAAGAATTTGCTCTTCAGTAATACTTTGTGCGCGTTCGCGTTTACCTGCGGGTGTCAGTGCTGGATTGGCTAAAAAGATGGTTTGGCCATCACGGTTTTCAATGCGCTCAATTAAATAAGGTGTCACTTTGAAGCCGCCGTTGGCAAAAGTTGTCCAACCGGTGGTGATTTCTAATGGTGTGAGCGTTGCCGTGCCTAAGGCTAGAGATAAATTACGCGGTAAGTCATCAGCGTTAAAACCAAACTGACTGATGTAGTTGTGCGCATATTTCATTCCGATATCTTGCAGCAAACGAATCGAAACGATATTGCGTGAGCGGTATAAACCTTCACGTACTCGAATGGGACCAAGAAACGTATTGGTATCGTTTTTCGGGCGCCAGATATCTTTCATGCCGGGTTCAAACACTTCCAGCGGCTCATCAGCCACTAAGGTTGCTGCGGTATAGCCCGCATCCAAAGCCGCACTGTAGATGAAAGGTTTAAAACTTGAGCCTGGTTGGCGCTTGGCTTGAATAGCACGGTTATAGTTACTTTGCTCAAATGATAAGCCACCCACTAAGGCGCGTATTGCACCGTTGTTAGGATCCAGTGAGACCAATGCGGCCTGGGCCTTAGGGATTTGCGAAAAGCCCAATGAATTATCGGCTTGACGACGTACGCGCACCATATCTCCTACTTGGACAATATCCGCAGGGCGTCGTGGTGCAGCGCCCATACTGCGATTATTAATAAAAGGGCGCGCCCAGCGCATGCTTTGCCAGGTCACTGGTTCTTGTTCGCCATTGGCTAAAAGTACGGTGATGCCATCGTCTTGCACTTGGGTCACTATGGCGGGTAAAAACTGGGTAATAGTGCGTGCTTTAGCAAGAGCTTCTGGCCACTGTGCTTGAGCAATGGCGGTTTGCTCTGGCTTGCGATAACCGTGACGTTGATCGTAATTCACCAGCCCCGTTTGCACAGCTTGATTAGCTTGAATTTGTAAGTCAGCAGGTACTGTAGTGGTGACGCTATAACCGTCGGTATAAGCCTGGCCACCAAACTTACCCACCATCTCTGCGCGAGCCATTTCGGCTATATAAGGGGCGTAGATGTCGGGTGCGGAAATATGCAGGCGCGCAGTCAGCGGTTCTGCAATGGCATCTTGATAGGCTTGCTCGGAAATGCGCCCCAGTTTCAGCATACGGCCTAAAATCCAGTTACGACGTTCCATGCTGCGTGTTGGGTTAGCGATGGGATTAAAGCGCGACGGTGCTTTGGGTAATCCTGCAATCATCGCCATTTCTGCTAAGCTGATTTCAGTGATGGATTTGCCGTAGTAGACCTGCGAAGCGGCTTCAATTCCGTAGGCGCGATTGCCGAGGTATATTTTATTGATATAAAGCTCTAGAATCTCATCTTTAGTTAATTCACGCTCAATCTGTAGCGCCAAGAGAATTTCATTGGCTTTGCGGGAAAAACTACGCTCACTGGAGAGGAAAAAGTTCTTTGCCACTTGCATGGTGATGGTACTACCACCGGTCTGAATGCGGCCTGTTTTAAGAATTTGCGCAGCTGCACGCAATAGACTGCCGGGGTCAACACCGTGGTGATTAGCAAAGTTGTCGTCTTCTGCAGCGAGTAACGCATGAATAAAGTTTTTAGGAATGTCATCAAAGGCGATAGGGGATCGTCGCATTTCTCCAAACTCAGCGATTAACTTTGCATCGCTGCTATAGACCCGTAAAGGAATCTGTAGTTCTATACTGCGTAATGATTCAACAGAAGGCAGGTTGGGGCTGAGGTATAAAAAAGCACCGCTCAGACCCAGTGCTATGCTACAAACAATGGCAACCAGTGTTGCGAAGAGGAATTTCAGCAAGTGCATCAAGGCTATTGGATTCCCAAATAAAATTGTGAGATGTGAAGATTGCAGCAACACATAATAAAACAGGACACATTATAAGCTCGTTTAATCCACAGAAGCTATTTACGCTTTCTGGTGAATGAGTGTTTTGGATGTGCATAGAAAATTTAACCGTACAGATGATACGGACGCTTATAGGAATGCAGTTGTGCTAGGGCTCTTCAAAAAAAAAGCAAATACGCTGCTTGGAATTGATATCAGTTCGACCACGGTCAAGCTGATTGAGTTAAGCCGTTCAGGTCAACGTTATAAAGTCGAGGCATATGCTGTTGAGCCGCTGCCGGCAACCGCTGTGGTTGAGAAGAACATTGCGCAATTGGAAACAGTTGGCCAAGTCATTGCCCGCTTGGTAGAAAAATCAGGAACCAAGGCCAAGTATGCTGCAGTTGCTGTGGCAGGTTCGGCAGTGATTACCAAAACCATTGAAATGGACGATGGGCTGACTGACGAAGAGTTAGAAATTCAGCTGAAAATGGAAGCTGATCAGTATATTCCTTACCCATTAGAAGAAGTTGCGATTGATTTTGAGGTGCAGGGACCTGCACCGCGCGGCAATGGGCGAGTTAATGTGTTGTTAGCAGCGTGTCGTAAGGAAAACGTTGAAGTGCGTGAAGCGGCCTTAGCATTAGCAGGACTGACAGCCAAAGTTGTAGAAATTGAGGCCTATGCCTTAGAACGTGCCTTCGCTTTATTAGCTGAGCAGTTGGGTAGTGGCGATAAAGAGTTGACTGTCGCTGTAGTCGATATTGGCGCCACTATGATGACTTTAAGCGTGCTGCACAATGACAAAACAATTTATACACGTGAACAGCTTTTTGGTGGCAAGCAACTGACTGATGAAATTCAGCGTCGTTACGGCTTACCTCAAGAAGACGCCGATTTAGCCAAGCAACAAGGTGGTTTGCCTGACGACTATGAAAGTGAAGTGTTAAACCCTTTTAAAGAATCTGTAGTGCAGCAAATATCGCGTTCTTTGCAGTTTTTCTTTGCCGCAGGGCAGTACAGTCAAGTCGACTATATTGTTTTAGCGGGCGGCACCTCTTCGATTGTTGGTTTAGATCGGCAGGTGCAAAGTGTCATTGGCACACCAACCTTGGTCGCTAATCCATTTGCAAATATGACCCTCAGTAATAAAGTCAATGCGGGTGCCTTAGCTAATGATGCACCTTCGCTGATGATTGCTTGTGGTTTGGCTATGAGGAGTTTTGACTGATGGCGCGCATCAACTTACTACCATGGCGTGACCAGTTACGCGAAGAGCGTAAAAAGCAGTTTTTAGTGACTTTAGTGTCTGTGTTGGTTTTAGCTGGCGCTTGTGTGCTGCTGGCTGATCAATACTTTAATGCGAAAATTGATCAACAAAATCTACGTAATGAATTTATTCGTGCTGAAAATGCTACTTTAGATTTTCGCATTAAAGAGATTCGTGAACTGAAAACGCGTCGCCAACAGCTTGTCGAGCGCATGAAGATTATTCATGACTTGCAAGGTAATCGACCGATTGTAGCTAGGGTATTTGATCAACTCGTGCGCACTTTGCCAGATGGTGTTTACTTCACTGACTTGAAAATGGTTGGTCAGACTATTTCGATTGAAGGTGCGGCGGAGTCGAATAACTTAGTTTCCAGCTTAATGCGCAACCAAGAAGCATCCGATTGGCTCAGTACGCCGAATTTAACTGAAGTGAAGGCTTTAAGTACTGATCGAGCCGATCAAAACAATACCTTTAAGCTTACTGTGCAGCAGATCGTACCCCATGAACGCGAGAAGCAAGGAGCGCAGCAATGAGTGTATTGGACTCCTTCAAAAACTTGGGCAAAATCGATTTCTCTGAGCTGGACCTGAATAACATTGGTTCTTGGCCAGCCGCTGTGCGCGCCTTAGCCTGCGTACTGGCATTTATTGCAGTGTTGGTGCTGGGTTATTTTATGCACTTGACCGACCTGCAAGATGTGATTGAGCGCAATAAAGCTGAAGAAGCATCATTGAAGCAACAATTTACAACAAAAGTCAGCCAGGCTGCTAACCTTGAAAGGTACACCGAGCAGATGCAATTAATGGAAGCTTCATTTGAGGCCTTATTGCGTCAATTGCCCAGTGATACAGAAGTGCCGGGCTTACTTGAAGATATTACCAGCGCTGGACTCAACTCAGGTTTGGAGTTTGAAGAAATTAAATTGCTCGCTGAAGTGACACAACCTTTTTATATTGAGTTGCCGATTAAGATCAAAGTGTTTGGTAGCTACCATGATCTTGCCACTTTTGTCAGTGCGGTGGCTGGAATGCCGCGTATTGTGACTTTGCATGACTTTTCTATACGTCCGGTCAGTGCCACCAATAATACTAAGCTGATGATGGATATTCTGGTGAAAACCTATCGCTACAATGATCAGGGAGCTCAGAAATAATGAAGGGTTTTCAGTATATTGTTGTGACATTATTGGCGGCTAGTTTGGCTGGTTGCGACTCAGACAAAGAGTATGCCGACCTACAGGCTTTTATGGATGAGGTTAGATCAAGCCCTAAGGGTGCGATTGAGGCGATGCCAAAAGAAGAAGTCTACGAGCCTTTTACTTACCTAGCGAGCACTTACCGTAGTCCTTTTCAACCTCCAATAAAAATTGAATTAAGCAACCGCGCAAAAGGTGATGTAGATATTAAGCCTGATGAAACACGTGTACGACAGTTTCTGGAAGGCTTTAATATTGAGAACTTTGTCATGGTCGGTACTTTAGCGAATACAGCCGGTACTTATGCCTTGGTACGCGGTGGCGATGGTGTGCACCGAGTAGGTATTGGTGATTATATCGGTACGAATCATGGTCGCATTGTCGCGATCACGGCAGCAGGAATTGAAGTGGTTGAAATTGTTTCTGATGGCGATGGTGGCTGGTTAGAACGGCCACGGACTCTGGCTTTGCAGGAGCGCTCTTAAGTGAAGCAAGCTATGAAAACTGACTATTGGAAAGCACGGCGGATGGATAACATGAAAATAAAACTCTCTCGTATTGGTCTGGCTTTTTTGGCCGTTATACTTTCGCCAGCATTGCTTGCCGTTAACTTGCAAACTATGGATGTAGCGGCGTTACCCGGTGGACAAATTGAGCTTAAACTCGCATTTGATCAACCGATAAACACTCCTAACGGCTATACCATTGAACAGCCGGCGCGTATTGCACTGGATTTACCTGGGGTGAAAAACAAGCTGGGGATTAAAAGTCGTGAGCTGGGTAATGGCAATGTACGCAGTGTCAATATTGTGGAAACAGCTGACTTAGTACGCTTGATTATTAACATGACCAGTTCTTCACCTTACAACACTCGTGTTGATGGTAAGAATTTGTATATTGTTGTTGGTGAGGGAGCGCAACTGCGTCCGCGTCAAGCAGCTCCGGTGGTGAATGCAGTTGCACCAGCGCCCCAGCCTAAAGTGTTTGAGCCAAAAGGTATTCGCAATATTGATTTTCAGCGCGGTGAGCAAGGTGCGGGTAATGTCATTATTGATCTGAGTGATGACAGCACTACCCCTGATATTGAAGATCAAGGCGGTAAAATCCGCGTGACCTTTGCCAAGTCAGCGTTGCCTGAAGCACTACGTGTACGCTTGGATGTGAAGGATTTTGCTACACCTGTGCAGTTTGTGAGCGCCAGTGAAAGAAACGATAAGGTCTCAATAGTGATTGAGCCAACAGGTTTTTATGATTACTTGGCCTATCAAACAGATAACCAGTTAACCATTAGCGTTAAGCCCGTCAGTCAAGAAGAAATCGAAAAGCGCAACGTTGAGCGTTTTGCCTACACAGGTGAAAAACTCTCACTGAACTTCCAAGATATTGATGTGCGCTCAGTACTTCAGTTGATTGCGGACTTTACCGATTTAAATCTCGTCGCCAGTGATACCGTACAGGGCAATATTACTTTGCGTTTGCAAAGCGTGCCTTGGGATCAAGCTTTGGATCTAGTGCTGAAAACTAAAAGTCTTGATAAGCGCATGATTGGTAATGTGTTATTGATTGCTCCAGCGGATGAAATTGCTGCGCGTGAGCGTCAAGAAATGCAGGCACAAAAGCAAATTGCCGAGCTGGCTCCTTTGCGTCGTGAATTAATCCAGGTGAACTATGCTAAAGCAGCACAGATTGCCGCTTTATTTCAGTCGGTGACCAGTGGCAGTGGGCAAAGTGATGAGCGTGGCTCAGTCACTGTCGATGACCGCACCAACAGTATTATTGCCTATCAAACCCAAGACAAGTTAGATGAGTTACGCCGTGTGGTGGCGCAACTGGACATCCCTGTGCGCCAAGTGATGATTGAAGCGCGCATTGTGGAAGCTAACGTCGATTACAGTAAAAGCCTAGGTGTACGCTGGGGCGGTAGCATTAAAAAGGGTAGTGGCAGCTGGAATACCAGTGGTCAAGCCGGTAACGGTGATAGCGACAATCCTTTTGTTGATTTAGGGGTGAACAGTCCAACAGCTGGTTTAGGTATTGGATTTGTCTCTAATCATGCCATTTTAGATTTGCAGCTGACGGCCATGGAGAAAACCGGTAACGGTGAAGTGGTATCGCAGCCTAAAGTTGTTACCTCTGACAAAGAAACGGCGAAGATTTTAAAAGGTGCAGAAATTCCGTATCAGGAGGCTAGCTCTAGCGGTTCAACCAGTACCTCGTTTAAAGAGGCGGCATTGTCACTGGAAGTGACGCCACAAATCACTCCTGATAATCGTATTATTATGGATGTCAAAGTCACTAAAGATGAGCCTGACTTTGCTAACTCTCTCAATGGTGTACCGCCCATTAAAAAGAATGAAGTGAATGCCAATGTATTGGTGTCTGATGGCGAGACTATTGTGATTGGTGGTGTGTTTTCTAATACGCAAACCAAGTCGATTGAAAAAGTACCTTTCTTAGGTGATGTACCTTTTGTTGGTCGCTTATTTCGTCGCGACATAGTCCAAGATCAGAAGTCTGAACTGCTGGTGTTTATTACACCGCGCATTATGAATAACCAAGCCATCTCACTGAATAATTAATGCACACATCTA
This sequence comes from Gammaproteobacteria bacterium, assembly GCA_012513235.1. Taxonomy (GTDB): domain Bacteria; phylum Pseudomonadota; class Gammaproteobacteria; order Pseudomonadales; family Pseudomonadaceae; genus Denitrificimonas. The sequence continues at coordinate 391 of JAAZCO010000208.1, read as the reverse complement.
CTTATATTTTGATAGGCCCGATGGGTGCTGGCAAAAGCACCATTGGGCGCTTACTCGCCAAAGAACTAGGCTTACCCTTTAAAGATTCTGATAAAGAAATTGAAGAGCGCACAGGTGCGAGTATTCCGCTGATTTTTGATGTTGAAGGCGAGGCGGGCTTTCGTGATCGTGAGCAAGCGGTGATTACCGAGCTCTGTGCGCAGCCAGGTTTAGTGCTGGCTACCGGTGGTGGTGCCGTGCTGCGTCCCGAGAATCGAGAGGCCATGCGCCATGGCGCTATTGTGATTTATTTGCATGCGTCAGTGGAGCATCAGTTGGCGCGTACGGCTCGAGATCGTAACCGTCCACTCTTGCAAACAGAGAACCCCGCGCGCGTTTTATCTGATTTGCT
>JAAZCO010000207.1 GCA_012513235.1 Gammaproteobacteria bacterium | reverse complement strand
GCCTTTTTAAAGTATGTGTATAAGACATAATGGCCTCGAAGCTATTTAGAATGTGTATTTTAAGTTAATGGCAAGGTGGTCACGGTCAGCCATCAGGCGGCCTTGATTGATACTGGCTGAAGACAAGAAGTTAACCAGCGTCGCGCCCACAGCAAAGTTTTGCTTGTAGGTGAAGTCAGCACCGAGTGTTAAGCGTTTCTCATCACGACCAAAACCTTGAGCGCCACTGCCTTGAATATTCTGCGTCCAGACTGCAGAGGTGGTTAAGTCCCAACCTTGCACGATGCTGGGGTAATCCATATAGATACCAGCGCCAAACAAAGAGCTGGATTTGGTCTGGGTTGCATATCGGTATTTGTTATAACTACCCGGCGCACCCCCACCAATTACATTCAACGTATCCACACTATGAATACGCTCATTCAACAACTCACCCATAAAGGTAGTCTGATGAGATAACCACGATGGACCTAACACATAGATAGCATTCACGTTGGTCTGTACAATTTTACCCGTGGTTGCTGCACCATTATCCAGAACCACTGCTGCGCCATCGCGCAAACTAAGATCACCACCGACCTGCACAGCATCAGCAATTTTGGTACTTAAGCTGACACCAGTCAGTTTGATATCTTCAAAGTACTTGAACTTGTAAGTCCCACCTTTGACAACACCGAGATCCTTCGCTGAACTAAACTGGCCATCATCGCCAAAAAACATCGCTGGCGTACGGTCATGGTAACGATAGTGGTACAGACCAATTTCGGTATTAAAGTCTGGGTTAAAGCGCATCCCAAGACCCCACTGGCCTTTATCACCGGGCTTTTTAGTACCTGCGTAAGCCAGAGAGTTAGATGCATCAGGCTCACCACCAGCGGCGAATCGATAATATTCTGAACCCGGACCAAAGAAGTCCGAACCAAAGAAATCACCCACTGGGTTCAGCAAGGTTTCTTCCCACTTGTACTGCCAAAAACCAGTAAAAGTCACTTGCTCGTTGAGTGCTAAGTTAAAGGACACTTGACCTGCAGGCAGGTAAGCGTCTTTAGCTTCAGTTCCCGGCACGTTAAACTTGGTTGCATCGACCGGCGCTTGGCCCTGACTGATATTGGGCCAGAATAAACTCTCACCCCAAGCGACTAAGTGACGACCGGCTTTTACCGACAGATACTTAGAATCATCAATGGTGAAGTTACCAAACACATAAGCGTCCAATAAGCGCGCCTGTCCGCCACTGCGCTCTTTAGTCTTGCTGGTAAACTTTTTATGGTTACCGGCTTTATTGACTGTGCCCGGCGAATTGTTTTTGTTGTCGTTATGGTAAACGTCATCATAGAAATGACTACCGCGCACTACAGCGCCGACATTTTCATAACGCGCAATCACTTCACCAAACACACTGACGCGGTTATTGATTAATCCCCATTTATCAAAGTTGCGCGTGCCGTCATCATTGTTAGGATCTTTAAGATAGGCCGAGTTAGCCGATCCCGTACGCGTTGATAAGGTGTAGTTCGCCGTCACTTGGCTTTGTAAACTTAAGCCATTGTCAAAGTGAATAGTGGGTAAAGCGAATGCCGAAGTACTGCAAGTAATAGCTGCGATCGCCAAAGATAATCGCCTTACAGTATTTAGGTTTTTTGTTGTAGTTAGCGTGCGCCCGTTCATGGTTAGCGTTCCTTTGTTATTATGCTGTTCAACTGTATGGCAACATTAGCTTTGCGCACCCAGCGACAGCATCGTACAAATGGACGATAGATCATTCCCGGAGCACGCCGAGATTCAATCTCTGTTAATCAGGGAATTTCAAATGCACCTTGCCTGAGGTCGCTACAGCTTGGCAGGCCAGCGTCCAGCCTT
>JAAZCO010000206.1 GCA_012513235.1 Gammaproteobacteria bacterium | reverse complement strand
CAGATTAAAAAGCCTTAACTTTCAATGAGTTAGGGCTTTTTTTATGCCTGTCATTCCTACTTTTAAAATCGTCTAAAAAGGCCCTGTGACACTTCTGTGCCTTGGGCGTGCCTTTTTTCAAAATCGTAATGTCCAGCTCTAACAGATTTTGACCCTAAGTCTTTTCAAGGCACCTATAGCTTAATGTGTTCAAGAACAGGTTTTATACTGCTTAGGGAAGTCCTTCATATAGCGCTCACCGGCTAAAGCTGCCGTGGTTATTACCAGCCAAAGCGTCGGATATAGTAGCGCTTCATCAGCTATGTCAAAACAGCCTAGCCAATATGTGCTGAGTAAACACTGACTCAAAATCACAATAACAAGTCAGGTATATTGATGCCTAACGCGTTAACCCTAGTAGCTTGAGCTTATGCTAAGACAGGTACAGGCTTTAAATCGGCGCGATTGTAAAACCTAATAGTATTACGCCCGCCTTCTTTGGCATCATACATCGCGGTATCAGCGCGCTTAAACAGCCCTTCAATCCCCACCTCTTGCCCCAAAAATAAAACCACCCCAATACTTGCCGTACAGGCGTGCTCTATCTCAATATCAGCCTTGCCATCACAATTTAAAGTGATCTGATAGATCACGGCTAAAGCGTGGCGGATTTTTTCTGCAACCGCTTGCGCCTGCGTATAGGCCTGCGCCTCGTCACTGTGCAGCTCACTCAGCACAACAATAAACTCATCACCACCAAAGCGCGCTACCGTATCGACCTCGCGTACACACTGGGTCAATCTACGTGCCACTTCGACCAATAGTAAGTCGCCAGCAATATGCCCGTGCGAATCATTAATAGGCTTAAAGTTGTCTAAATCAAGAAACATTAACGCGCCATAACACCCATTACGTTTACTGGTGGCCAAAGCCAGAGCTAAACGATCGTTCAGCAAATGACGGTTAGGGAGTTTGGTTAATGGATCATAAAAAGCCAGCAAGCGCACCTGATCTTGCATGTTTTTACGCTCAGTAATCTCTCTAGATATACCGTAAAAACCAATCACTTGACCCTTTGCATCAAACTCAGGGTTGTAACACACCTCACCCCAAATCCAGCTACCGTCTTTACAGCGGTGTCGCGCTTCAAAAGTGACATCGGTTAACGGCATACCCATGTGCTCTGCTTCATGTCTTTTCTGTCCGGCTTTGATGATGGCGGCAATACCGTCATCATCAAACATTTCAAATACACGATGCCCTATAACTTCATCAGCTCTATAGCCGCGCTGTTTTTCATCGGCTGGACTGATATAGGTAAAGCGATACTCATCATCTAACTTCCAAACAACATCCACTGCGTTTTCAGTCAACATACGAAAGTGAGCCTCACTTTTACGCAAAGCTTCTTCGGTTTGCTCATGTTCGAGAATAGTGCGCGCCAGCTGCTCCTTACTTAGCGCGAGCTGTTCTTGCAGCCGTGAGAGCTGCTGTGTTTGCTGCTCTAAAAACTGATTACGCTGTATTAGAACTTGCCCAGCATCACTCTCACTGCCTTTTATAAAGTCATGGGCTACAGATAAACTGCTGTGAGCGATTTTCCAGCTATGCAACTCTTTGCTCAGTACCAACACTAAACGGGCCGTTGTTGGCTCTACAGTATGCTCAGCGGCAGTAGCTGTAATCACCAGTACACCGGTCGCTATGGCGGTAGTGTGCGTCACCAACTGAATGAGCACATCTTTCAGCTCGATACTCAAAGGCACTTTAGCCTGAGTCAGATGCTGGTGCTGAGTTGCTAGCCACTCTGTGCGATTTTTGCTTAAAACAGTATCAGCACAGCCAAAGCCAGAAAATTCTTCACTCAAACACTCTGGGTGATATTCCTCACCCGCAGCATACAAACGCAAGTACCGATCAAACACTTGGCGGATGGCATTTTCTTCATTTGAATGCATGTTTTTCCCCAATAAATTCACGAGCAAAGGCTGTTGCATTCAGTATATGACATCTTTAGCACCTCAAGCTTGATCTCAGACT
>JAAZCO010000205.1 GCA_012513235.1 Gammaproteobacteria bacterium | reverse complement strand
GCTTGTGGCTCAACACCTTGGGCGCCTGCGCTATGTTGATGGGCTTTAACATAGCTGCCATCGATAAATATCCACTCCGTATCAGGCTCTTGGGTAAGCGCTTTAAACAGCGTGAGCCATTTACCTTTTTTTGACCACTCATTAAATTTTTTGTAGACCGAATTCCATCGTCCAAAACAAGTAGGTAAGTCTCGCCAAGCACAGCCAACACGTAGCCGGTAAAGCATTCCTTCAACAACCATGCGTAAGTCACGCTTGTTATAAATATTTTCTTGAAGCATCATTCCTTTTAGCTTCGACCAGTGCTCATCGCTGAGCATTAGTCGGGGCATAGCAAACTCGTTTTGTTTTTGTGTAGGAACTTAAATATTACGAGTTTGCTTCTTTTTTCAATGACTTACGGGCAAACGTCAACAGGCCCTAATCGCTTTATTAAAGTGATCCATAAACAATGCAAACACAATTGAGAGCGTGCTTATGAACAAGCAAATTTTAAAATCAACCTTAATCGCCGCTGCTGGACTGCTGTTTGCAAATTCAGCCATGGCAGCGACAGATACAGATACATTCCTAGTGACTGCTACGGTTGCTAATAGTTGTTTAGTGAGCGCAACGGACTTAAACTTCGGCGCCTACGATCCGGCTGCAGTCAAAGATGGCACTAGTACAATTACCGTGACCTGCACTGCCCAAACTCCATATACTATTGGTTTGGATGCTGGTCAGCACTTTGCAACGACACGAGCTATGATTGGTGATGACACAGCCACCACATTACTAAAATATGAGCTTTACACCGAGTTAGGTCACGGTACCATTTGGGGTGAGCTACTAAGCGGTACGACTGTTGCCAACTCAAGTCTCGCAGGTGGTGCGCTTGACTATACTGTGTACGGTCAAATTCCTGCTTCACAGTATGTGCCGGCAGCGAACTATGCAGATACCATTAACGTAACCGTTGACTACTAACTTATGCAATTTAGGCGCTCTTTATACTGCGGGAGCCGGCTGTTTGCCGGTTTGATGCTGTGGTCGTTGGTTAGCTTGGTGCAAGCGGCCAGTCTTTCAGTTAACCCAGTTATCATCACACTGAGCAGCAGTGACTCCATCGCCGCCATGACCCTTACCAACAATGGTAGCGATGAGGTGGTGATGCAGGCCTCGGTCAATGCTTGGTCAATTCGCGATAATGAAGAGCATTATGCGGCAACCACTGCGCTGATTGTCAGTCCGCCGGTGTTCCAAGTAGCGCCGGGCAAAAGCCAAATTGTGCGCATTGGTCTCAGTGACTCTGCGCCTAAGGGTGTGGAGCAGAGTTTTCGCGTGTTCCTTGAACAAGCACCAGCGACACCCGGTGATGAGCGTGGCGCTGATGCAGCAGCTAGAGGGCCGCGCGGTGTGCAAATGATGTTACGTCTGGGCATTCCGGTCTTTGTAAAAGCAGCTGGGGTAAGCAGCAGTAAGTTGGTGTGGCAAGCTAAGCGCTTAGCCGATGGTCAATTGCAAATTACAGCTGAGAATCAGGGTAATGCGCATACTAAAATTTCGCGCCTAATGCTTATGGATAAAGACAAAGTTATAGCGACTGCCGAGCAGCTCAGTTACCTCTTACCAGGCAGCCGTCGTCACTGGATGCTGGATGTTCCTGTAGGAATGGCCGCACCTTATCGGATCAAGGCCGAGGCGAAAGACGGTGTACTCGAAACCACGATTACCCACTCCGCGCCATAGGCGTGTCGCCGTCTGTGCGCTACTAGCACTGCTAGGCATTGCAGCAGTGCACACTAAGACGGCGTGCGCTGCTGCACCCATTAGCGCCGAAAGCGTTACGCCACAGCTCCTCGTCGCCGAGGTGAATGGTCAGCGTTTTACCCAAGCGATACTGATATTGGATAGCCCTGAGTTGGGTTTATTGGTACCGCGTGATGAATGTAGCCGCTGGCGGTTGTCGCCGCCGGCAAGTATTCAGGCAATAGAATATCAGGGTCAGGAGTATTACCCGCTGCGTCATTTTACTGATGTGCACTACTCAATCGATAGCGCCAGTCAGACCTTGATGGTACAGGTCGGCGCAGGTCAGCTGGCGGGGTCGCATATTGATCTGAATAACAAAGCATTTAGCACAGCGCAGACCGACTCGCGTGGCGGCTTTATCAACTATGATCTTCTGCATGAGATGCGCGAAGGTTTCAGCGACTCAAGCAGTGGTAGCTTTGAATTGGCTGGATTCAACTCTTGGGGCTTGCTGAGCACAACACTGCTTGCGCGTGATCAACAGCAAAGTCAGCAGCAAAGTAATCTTGTTCGTCTCAATACCTCTCTGCGTCATGATGACCCCAGCAGGTTACGCACATTAACCCTCGGTGATAGCTACTCGCGTGCAGACGCTTGGGGTCGCGGTGTGCTTTACGGCGGGATCCAGTGGGGGACTAATTTTGGCACCCGTCCTGACTTCACCACCTTTCCGTTGCCAGATGTGCAGGGTGAGGCGATTATGCCATCGTCGGTGGAAATCTATGCCAATGACCAACGCCAGACAGTCAATCAGCTCGATGCGGGCCCGTTCTCTATCAATAATATTCCGGTGGTCACCGGCGCCAATGATTTGCGCTTAGTGGTGCGCGATGTGCTGGGCCGCGAGCAGGTGATTGAACAACCTTTCTATGCCAGTCAGCAACTGCTGCGTGCAGGGCTGCATGACTACACTTATGAAATGGGTGCAATCCGTAAGGACTACTCGCAACAAAGTAATGAGTACGGCCGCAGCTTCGCCGTCGCCAGTCACCAATTGGGGATTAATAATCGCTTAACGGGCGGGGTGCGCTTGGAGGCGTTGAAAGATCAGCAAACGGCGGGGCTCAGTGGTGCTTGGTTGGCTGGTCAGCGTTTCGGTGTGCTCACCGCATCGCTGGCCGGCAGCACAGCTAAAACAGATGAGGGTGGGCTCGCCAGCCTTGGCGTTGAGCACCGTGGTCGGCGTTTTAGTATGGGGGCACAGACCACGGCCACCACCGCCGGCTTTCGTCAGCTGGGGGTGCGTGATGACGAGCTGCCAGCGCGCCGCATCAGCCGTGCCAATATGGGGGTCAGTTTGCCGGGCAGGGGATCATTGGGGCTAAACTATGTTGATATTGATCAGCGTGAGGGTGCTGACCGTCGTATTCTAAGCGCCAACTACAGCATCAG
>JAAZCO010000204.1 GCA_012513235.1 Gammaproteobacteria bacterium | reverse complement strand
CTCACTCTATGTAAGCCGGTTACTGTCAGTTCACACGCAGGCTACTTAGCCTTTTGCGCGTTCTTCTAAAATTGCTACCGCTGGTAAGACTTTACCTTCAACAAACTCAAGGAAAGCGCCACCACCGGTGGAGATATACGAAATTTTGTCAGCTACATTGTACTTATCAATAGCCGCCAGCGTATCACCGCCACCAGCGATTGAAAACGCGTCGCTGTCAGCAATCGCCTGCGCCAGCACCTGGGTGCCATTAGCAAACTGATCAAACTCAAACACACCCACTGGACCATTCCAGAGAATAGTTTTTGAGTTTTTCAATAACTCGGCAAACTGCTTGGCGGTTTCAGGGCCGATATCTAAGATCATATCGTCTTCGGCCACATCCGCCACAGCCTTCACTGTTGCTTCTGCATCGGCAGCAAAGGCTTTAGCAACCACCACGTCGACTGGCAATGGCACGCTGACTTTTGCAGCAATGGCTTTAGCGGTATCAATTAAATCTGCTTCGTACAACGACTTACCGACTGGGAAACCTGCAGCGGCTAAGAAGGTATTGGCAATACCACCGCCGACAATCAGCTGGTCGCACAGATCAGACAAGCTAGTCAGTACATCAAGCTTAGTGGATACTTTTGAGCCAGCCACAATTGCTGCCATTGGCTTGGCAGGTGCGCCGAGTGCTTTACCCAGTGCAGCTAATTCAGCTGACAACAACGGACCTGCGCAAGCGACTTTGGCAAACTTAGCCACGCCATGGGTTGAACCCTGTGCGCGGTGTGCAGTACCAAAGGCGTCCATAACAAACACATCGCAGAGTGCCGCGTATTGCTGGGCTAACTCATCGGTGTTTTTCTTTTCACCGCTGTTAAAACGTACGTTTTCTAGCAATACGATCTCACCAGGCGCCACTTGCACGCCGTTGAGGTAATCACGGACCAAAGGTACGTCGCGACCCAGTGCCTTGCTTAAATAAGCCGCGACCGGTGCCAGGCTATTTTCTTCACTAAACTGTCCTTCATCAGGACGTCCAAGGTGTGAACACACCATCACTGCCGCGCCTTTATCCAAGGCTAAACGGATGGTGGGTAATGCCGCCACAATCCGTGCATCACTTTGCACAACACCGTCTTTTACTGGCACGTTCAGATCTTCACGAATCAATACGCGTTGGTTAGTAAGATCAAGGTCAGTCATATTTAACACTGTCATGGAATTCAGTCCTTTACTGAGCGGTTAGTGGTACAAGCAACGTTTAAAAAGTGTTCTGCCACATCCAGCATGCGATTGGCAAAGCCCCATTCGTTATCAAACCAAGCGACAATATTGAGCATACGTGGGCCGCTCATGCGTGTCAGGCTGGCATCAAAAATAGCTGAATGCGGATCGTGGTTAAAATCGCAACTGGCGTGCGGCAATTCTGTGTAGTTGAGCAAACCCTGCAACGCACCTTGCGTTGCCGCCTGCTTAAATAAGTCATTGATTTCTGTGGTGCTGGTGTCGCGCTGCATCTGCAAAGTGATATCCAAGCAGGACACATTCACCGTAGGGACACGCATAGCTTTAGCTTGAATCTTGCCGTTAAATTCCGGCAGCAAGCGTTCAATACCACGCGCTAAACCGGTCGACACTGGCACCACCGATTGGAACGCAGAGCGCGTGCGGCGCAGGTCTTTATGGTGGTAGGCGTCAATCACTGGTTGGTCATTCATGGCGGAGTGAATGGTATTGATAAAAGCATGCTCAACGCCAATCTGCTGCTCCAACAACTGCAACAAAGGTACACCGCAATTGGTAGTGCACGAAGCGTTAGAGACGATTTTTTCACTGCCGGTTAATGCGCTTTGATTAACACCATAGACAATAGTGGCATCCACATCCGCAGCGCTATCCATTGGCTGCGAGAGCAAAATACGCGGTACCCCGGCATCAAGAAAACGCTGGGCATCGGCACGAGTGGTGTATTGGCCTGAGCATTCCAACAACAGATCAATATCCAAGGCCGCCCAATCAATCTCTTCCGGGGTACTGGCACACAGCACTTTTACACAGACACCATCGATATGCAGGCAATCACCGTCCACTCGCACTTCGCCGGGAAAACGCCCGTGGGTGGAGTCAAAACGCGTGAGGTATTCAATACTGGCTTGGTCAGCCACATCATTTAACGCAATGATTTCAAAGTTAGCGCCACCGCTGCGCTCACTTAATGCACGCAACACGCAACGACCTATACGACCGTATCCATTAAGTGCAACTCGAAATGGGCGTGCAGACATGGCCATCCTTTAGCGAAAGCTTTACAAAATTAAACCGCGCACAGCAAGCTCTGCGCGGTATCACAATGGCATCAGCCGTACTTATTCGTCGTCGAGCAACTCGGCAGCAACGTTAAGCACGTCGTCCAGCGTAAAGCCAAACATCTCAAACAGCTGATTCGCCGGTGCTGACTCACCATAGGTGGTCATGCCAATCACGCGACCATCAAGGCCGACGTACTTGTACCAAAAGTCTGCGTGCGCCGCTTCAATAGCAATACGTGCGCCGACTTCGATTGGTAATACGGCTTGCTTATACTCTGCATCTTGCGCATCAAATACGCTGGTGCATGGCATAGAAACCACACGTACTTTATGGCCTTGTTCAGTCAGAGCGTTATAGGCATTGACTGCCAAGCCCACTTCAGAACCCGTGGCAATCAAGATCAACTCAGGCTCGCCTGCGCAATCTTTGAGGATATAACCACCGCGCTCAATATCAGCAATTTGCGCAGCAGTACGCTCTTGGTGATCCAGATTTTGACGACTGAAGATCAGTGCGCTTGGACCGTGTTTACGCTCTAACGAGTACTTCCACGATACGGCAGATTCGACCGCATCACATGGACGCCAAGTATCCAGATTTGGCGTGGTACGTAAGCTGGTCAGCTGCTCAATTGGCTGGTGGGTTGGACCATCTTCACCCAAGCCAATGGAGTCATGGGTGAACACATAGAGCACGCGCTGCTTCATTAATGCAGACATACGCACTGCGTTACGTGCGTATTCCATAAACATCAGGAAGGTTGCGCCGTAAGGGATCAAGCCGCCGTGCAATGCCACGCCATTCATAATGGCGCTCATACCGAACTCACGCACACCGTAGAATACGTAGTTACCGGAGGCATCAGCGTCAGATACGCCCTTACAACCATCCCACAAGGTCAGGTTGGAGCCGGCCAGGTCAGCTGAACCGCCGAGGAACTCAGGCAGCAATGGACCGTAAGCATTTAAGCTGTTTTGGCTAGCTTTACGGCTGGCAATGCTTTCGCCTTTGGCCGCTACTTCAGCAATGTACTGCGCCGCTTTCTCAGCGAAATCAGCCGGCAAATCACCAGCCATGCGACGGCTAAACTCAGCGGCGAGCTCTGGGAACTCAGCAGCATAGGCAGCAAAACGCACGTCCCACTCAGCTTCTGCTTTCGCACCAGCTTCGTCGGCATTCCACTCTGCATAGATATCCGCAGGAATTTCAAACGGACCGTGCGGCCAGTTCAGTTCAGCGCGCGTCAGAGCGATTTCTTCAGCACCCAGTGGCGCGCCGTGGCTGGTTTCTTTACCACCGCGGTTCGGTGAGCCAAAACCAATCACAGTTTTGCAGCAAATCAAAGTAGGCTTATCGCTGGCACGGGCCGCTTCAATCGCAACTTCAATTTCATCAGGGTTGTGACCATCAACGTTACGAATCACATGCCAGCCGTAGGCTTCAAAACGACGTGGCGTGTCATCACTGAACCAGCCCTGCACCTGACCATCAATGGAAATACCATTGTCATCATAGAATGCAGTCAGCTTATTCAGGCCTAAAGTACCGGCTAATGAGCACACTTCATGGGAGATACCTTCCATCAAGCAGCCATCACCCAAGAATACGTAGGTTTGGTGATCAACGATGTCATGCTTGGGACGGTTAAATTGCGCTGCCATGACTTTTTCAGCTAAGGCAAAACCGACCGCATTGGCTAAACCCTGACCCAATGGACCTGTGGTGGTTTCAACACCAGCGGTATAACCGTACTCAGGGTGACCTGGAGTGCGACTGTGCAATTGGCGGAAGTTTTTTAAATCATCCAGATTGACGTCATAACCGGTCAGGTGCAGCAATGAATACAGCAGCATAGAACCATGGCCATTGGACAAGACAAAACGGTCACGGTCTAACCAATTAGGATTTTTTGGATTGTGCTTCAGATGATCACGCCACAGGACTTCGGCGATATCCGCCATACCCATTGGTGCACCCGGGTGGCCACTGTTGGCTTGTTGCACAGCATCCATGCTGAGGGCGCGAATGGCATTGGCTCGCTCACGACGGCTGGGCATTACTGAATCTCCTGACGCTAAAATAAAATAAAGACGGCTATTTTCGCCCACCTAAACGCAGGGGGCAACGTTTGCAGTAAATCAAAGGCGAGATTATAGCGGATAACCACACAGAAGGCGGCATTAAAGACAGGACAAAAATGTGTTAGTAAAAGTTCAGGCAGGGTGTCGAGCGGATTGTCGCGATATGCTGCATTCTGCATAAATGCTCAGCATGAAAAGCACAACAGCCTTACGCCAGGCGCAAAGCTGTTGTTTTTATTACGTATTACAGACCGGCAGCAGAGCGCAGCGCTTCAGCGCGGTCGGTTTTTTCCCATGAGAATGCGGTGAAAGTGTCATCACCTACAGTCATTTCATACGGAGTGCGACCGAAGTGGCCGTAAGATGCAGTGGCTTGATACATCGGGTGCAGCAAGTCCAGCATATTAGTAATGGCGTATGGACGCAGGTCAAATACATCGCGCACCAGCTTGATGATTTGCTCATCGCTGACTTTGCCCGTACCAAAGGTGTTCAAAGAGATCGAGGTTGGCTGTGCCACACCAATGGCATAAGACACCTGAATCTCACAACGCTCAGCTAAACCAGCAGCAACGATATTTTTCGCTACATAACGGCCCGCGTAAGCCGCACTGCGGTCAACTTTAGATGGGTCTTTACCCGAGAACGCACCACCACCGTGACGCGCCATACCACCGTAGGTATCCACGATAATTTTACGACCGGTCAAACCGCAGTCACCCACTGGGCCGCCAATCACGAACTTTCCGGTTGGGTTGATATGGTACTGAGTATCTTTGTGCAGCAGTTCAGCAGGCAAGGTGTGCTTAACAATCAGCTCCATCACCGCTTCTTCAAGATCTTTTTGCGATACATCTGGGCTGTGCTGAGTGGACAGTACCACTGCATCAATACCTACCACTTTGCCGTCTTCATAGCGGCAGGTGACTTGGCTTTTTGCATCAGGACGCAACCATGGCAACACCTTGGTTTTACGCGCTTCAGCTTGACGCTCCATTAAACGGTGCGCAAAAGTAATAGGCGCAGGCATCAACACATCGGTTTCGTTGCTGGCATAACCAAACATTAAACCTTGGTCACCGGCACCCTGATCTTCAGGGCTGACACGGTCAACACCTTGGGCAATTTCAGCCGACTGTTTACCAATAATATTAATAATGCCGCAGGTTGCACCGTCATAGCCGACGTCGGAGCTGTTGTAGCCGATATCTACGATCACATCGCGCACCAACTGCTCTAAATCAATCCACGCATTGGTGGTGATTTCACCTGCAACAATGGCAACGCCGGTTTTAACTAGAGTTTCACAGGCGACACGTGCCTGCTTATCTTCGGTGATGATGGCATCAAGTACTGCATCAGAAATTTGGTCTGCAATTTTATCTGGATGCCCTTCTGATACAGATTCAGAAGTAAAAATCGAATATTCGCTCATGTCGGTTCCTTTAACTACCGGTGCGTGAGGGTGCTTTATGAATCCGGCTTGGCGAAATGCCGCAGCTGAATCTGAAAGCCATTTTTTAAACCCAAGTAAATACTTTCACTGGGTATCAGTCCTGCGGCATCAGCCCAAAGGGCCAGTTCGTCCTGATCAAAACCTAACCATAGATCGCCGCAGGCCTGCTTGGCCCAATCCTGGTCGTGACGGCATAACTCAGTAATCAATAAGCTGCCCGCAGGTTTAACCAAACGCGCTAATTGGCATAAGGCATCCGCTGGAGCAGCAAAGTGGTGAAGTACCATATTCACCACCACACAATCTGCAGCCTGCACGTCATCATGTAACGCGTCGGCTAATTGTAATTGCACATTATGCAAAGCATGCTTAACGCAAGTTTGCCGTGCCAACTCCAACATTTGCGCGCTGTTATCGAGCGCGCGCACCTGTTGAAAACGGCTGGCCAATTCAGCTAAAAAACCACCATCACCGGGTCCGACTTCCAATGCAGTGGCATCTGCAGCAAAGGTTAAGGAGTCCAGCAAGGCTAATAAACTGTCGCGAAACTGTGGCAAACCGGCAATTAAATCTTGGCGACTTTGAAAGTCACCGGCCATACGTTCGAAAAACTCTTGGCTGGCCTCAGCGCGCTGCGCATGCACATCTTTAATGCGCTGCGCGACATCAGCATGCACCGGCTGCGCATCTAAAGTGTCCAATAAAGCATTGTGTAACAATTCATCGGTACTCTGACCTTGCGGCAAACTGCGACGGTAAAAAATCGCATTGCCTTCACGGCGTGAGGTGACTAAGCCGGCTTGGGTCAACACCTTTAAATGGTGACTGACACCGGATTGACCGGTAGCAAAAATCTGCGCTAATTCTAAAACACCAAAGGAGTCGTTACTCAGCACCCGTAAAATATTCAGACGCAAAGGCTCGCCAGCAGCTTTACAAAAAGCAGCTAAGGCGTCCAACGGACTGAATGTAGGTAATGGCGCGGCTGTACTCATAAGTTGCGCAGTTTAAACGCAGATGACCAGCACGGCAACACCTATATCAACAATAGTTGATATAGCTTTAATATCGACTTTACTCTAACAGCGCTCAAGGCCAGTCAGTGGTATTGTGCGCGCTAGAAAAATAAACATGCCAATGCAAGTGAACTGTTTTCCCAGTTTTTGCTCAAAGGCATTGATGAAATTGTCACATCAATATGGAGCTGCAAGATGTCGACCCTAGATAAATTAGCTGAACAAATTAAACGTCTTTATCCACTCGAAGATGCACTGCAAGGTATTCGTTACCGCATTGTTGACCAATTAGGTGGCACCACTGAACTTGAAGCCATCAGCGGTGAACCACGTTATGTATCCACCCAATCCTTACAAGACCAACGATTTTGGCGCTTAGAAGCATAAGCTCTACTTGCCGCTATCTCGATCTTGTGCCAGCCTAAGCTCTGCTTTATGGGTACTGCTAACCCTGGACTGGCACAAGGAACATTATGAACTCCCTATCTTTAAGTCATTCTCTACGCCGTTTGTGGGCGTTGGAGCGCTTTGGGCCGAGTGTGCGTTTTTTTATTGCACTGGCATGTTGCATGACTTGGAGTTGGTACCACGCACAAATGGAACTACTCACGCCTTTATTTTTGGGCGTGATCGCCAGCGCTTTAGCAGAGTCGGATGACAGCTGGCAGGGTCGTTTACTGTCTATCTGCGTCACCCTGGTGCTGTTTTTGCTGACCTCAATTAGCGTTGAGCTACTGCACCCCTACCCTTGGCTTTTTATTAGCGCGTTAAGCATCGCCACCTTCTGGCTTATTATGCTCGGCGCATTGGGCGAACGTTACGCCACTGTTGCTTATGCCACGCTGATTCTGGCGATCTATACCATGATTGGCTTGGAGCAAAGTGGGGATACTTCGGTTGCCCTTTCGCAACAACCTTTACTATTAGTCACAGGCGCGGCTATTTATGGCGTGCTCTCAGTGCTGTGGTACGGTATTTTTTCCCAACAGCCCTTACAGCACAGCTTAGCGCGCTTATTTCGTGAACAATGCGACTACTTAAAAGCTAAATCAGCGCTGTTTGAGCCATTACGCAATATGGATATCGAAGGCCACCGCCTGATTATTGCTAAACAAAATAGTCGTGTAGTGGCCGCTTTAAACGATACAAAAACACTTATTTTGCACCGTGTAGGCGGCCGTAGCAGCAGTAAAGTGAAGCGTTACTTGAAGCTGTACTTTCTCGCACAAGACATTCATGAACGCGCCAGCTCCTCCCACTATCAGTACCAGGAACTGTCAAAAGCATTTTTCCACAGTGATGTTTTATTTCGCTGCCTGCGCTTATTACGTCAGCAAGGTGATGGCTGTAAAGCGCTGGCTAAAGCCATTGAGCTGCGCCAACCCTTTGATTACGGTGGCGGGCACAGCGCGGCCTTAGAGGACTTACAAGCCGCCATTGCCTATCTCAAGCAACAAAACAACCCGCAATGGCGTGATTTATTACGCTCGTTACGCGCTTTAGCCAACAACCTCAGTGCCTTGGATCACTTGCTACGTGATGCCGCTAACCCTGATGTGGTCGCACTGACACAAGACAGTACTATTCTTGATCGCGACCCCAAAACCCTCAAAGAAGCTTTTGAGCGCATCAGCCAAAACTTCAGTATTCACTCCTTACTCTTTCGCCATGCGCTGCGTTTAAGCATTGCGGTCGCCGTCTGTTATGGCGTGATGCAACTCTTACACCCCGACCAAGGCTATTGGATTTTACTCACCACAGTCTTTGTCTGCCGCCCCAATTATGGCGCAACACGCAATCGCTTAGTGGAACGTATTCTAGGCACTATTTTAGGCTTGGGTGCCAGCTGGGTGCTCTTCGAGCTGTTTCCAGAGCTGTGGATACAGGCGTTGATAGCGGTGGCTGCCGGTGTGATTTACTTCGCCACACGCACCAGTCATTACAAAATTTCTACCGCGTTTATCACCTTAATGGTGTTGTTCTGCTTTAACCAAGTCGGCGATGGTTATAACTTATTCCTACCCCGCCTGACTGACACTTTAATCGGTAGTGCGATTGCCGGTTTAGCTGTATTTTTTATCTTGCCGGATTGGCAAGGTCGTCGTTTAAATGTGGTATTGGCGCAAACACTGCGCAGTAATAGCCGCTACTTAAAACAAATCATGCTGGAATACACCCAAGGTAAAACTGACGATATGGCCTATCGCGTAGCTCGACGTGATGCGCATAATGCTGATGCGGCGCTCTCCAGCACACTTACTAATATGCTCAAAGAGCCCGGCTATTTTCGTAAGCAAACCGATATCGGTTTTCGCTTTTTACTGCTCTCGCATACGCTACTCAGCTATATCTCTGCGTTGGGTGCGCACCGCGAAACGCTTGCGCATGCAGCCACCTATTTACAGCTTAATCAAGAAGCTGTGCTGCTGGCAGACAGCCTTGAACAAATTGCACAACAGTTAATTAAACGCGAACCTATCGAGATTGACTGTGAAGCAGAACAAAAACAGTCTTACCGTTTGCGTGACTTGCCCGAAGAGGAAGATGACACCCTACGTCTGTTACAGACGCAATTGTTGCTGATCAGCCAACAACTGGGCTCGATTCGTACCTTAGCCGCGCAGGTGTTGACCAAGACCTAAGGTTGCAGCACAGAGCCCGCTAAACGCCAGAAATCATACCCCTCACGTTGACCACGACGTAAGGGGTTTTTCGTACAATAGCGTGCAAACTCAGCATCGACAAAACGGTAAGGTAAATGCTCATCGCGCCCTGCCGTAATCCCCAAGCGCGTGGTCTGAATAATCTCCTGCGGGACTAAGCCGCAATCTTCAATATAAAAACGTTCAGCAGCAAACAGCTGATTATCCCAATCAGGTACTTTCAGGCCCAGACTTTTACACAGTAAAGTTTGCCCAGCGCAGATTTTATGCACAGGTCGCGGCTGGCCTTGGCGATCTGGGTTATTGGCTTGCAAAACACTTAAGGTGGACTCAGGCGATAATTCATCAAAATACGGATAGCCGGACTTAATCAACACGGCATTGCCGGGGCCTTGCGCACTAAAATTAATTGAATCCCCACCGCGCGAATAATACATATAAATGGTGCCGCCATCCTTAAACAGCGCTTGGCGTTTCTCGGTATAACCCAACGAAGAATGGCTGCCCTTCTCCGCCAGCAAATAGGCTTCGGTTTCAATAATCCGCGCACTGAGCCAAACACCATTATTGCGATAGCGCATCACCTTGCCTAATAAATCAGGGGCAAGCTCAAGGGCTGGGCGGTTGAAGAAGGCGTTGGGGAGCATAAGGACACTCTCAGTTAAAATAAAATTTCACTTCAAACAAAACTCATTTTTTTACGCTTTGTTAATAACGCTTAGTGTGTTTTCTAGACTATAAACCCATTCACGTCCCTTTTTAGCCTTAGTAAACAACTGAAAATCCACAAGATCATTTAACACTACCGCTGCCGTGTTATAGGAGCAATTTAGAAGTTTTTCGACATTTCTAACGGTGAATTCAGTGGCTGTACCTACTTTTGCTGCCTGAAGCACTGCCTTTTGATTATCAGTCAATTTTATATGCAGTCCGGATTCCACTAACCAAAGATTAAACTGATCAATATCCACAGCTGTACTTTTATAAGCGTCTTTAAACTTCTCAATCGCTCGGATGATAATCCCTGCTTGGTACTCAATAAAATAAGTCAAATCCATTTTATCTGTTTCAGTATACAGATAGCTTTTGCCGTACTGCACTGGGGCTTTTTTTAATAAAACACTGATTGCGATATATCTAAAGGTTGAAAAATCGTTTTTAAACATAAACCAATAGAACAAAGCACGAGCAACGCGGCCATTACCATCCTTAAAAGGATGCTCGTAGCCCATACAAAAGTGCAGAACAATCGCTTTGATCAAGGGGTGAACATAAACAGTAGACTCCACTGCATCATGGTTAAAATTCGCCCAATCAACAATGTGCTGCAGTCTGCTTACAAGATTTTCACACGAAGGCGGTGTATGTACGATTGCACCCTGTGCATTGACGACATGGACAGTGTTTGACTGCCTAAAATATCCTGGCGCATAAGCATCGTCATCAATCCCCTCAACACCAATTTTATGCAGCTCAGTAATCAAATCTAAAGACAACGGCTGATCGCGCATTTCCCAAGCGTGCAGCATCATTTTATAGTTGCCGACAATCATCCGCTCATCTTCTGAACGTGGCTTGCGATTGCGCTTGATCAGCTCTTTAGCCACTTGCGTCGTGGTGGCAGCACCTTCCAGCTGACTACTACTGATCGATTCATCTTCAATTAAATTATTGAGCAAATATTCAAACTGCGACTTCTCATCAATTTTGCTGCTGATCCATTCAAGTGATGCAGTCGTGGTATTTCGATCAACTGCGGAAATCGCTTGCTGGATAAGTGGCGTCGACAAATAACCGCATGATATCGCTGGTTCGCCCAGTTCAATTAGAGTGGTTTGCTGCTTGGTTCTAGCTAATCGAGTTAAAGACCACACTAATTGATGATCGAGTCCGCTCGCTATTCTGTGCCGTAGTTCATCGTAAGGCAGATATCGGCCCTTTTTATCCACAGGACTATAAAATTCAAGGTAATCCTCAAGCTGATTTGGATAGTTTTGTGTCAGTGCTGCAAAAGGATTCACAACAACAGCGGGCGGCGTTTTTATATTCATATCTCAATAACCTCAATTATTGAGATGAGATTAGCATTCACGACCCTCTCTGTCTCAATTTTTACGTATATTGAGACAGAGAGTATTCACTAAAAACAATGCGCTAATAAAAGCAGCAAGTAGCTTGTTAGTTATATCTCTTTATTCACCGCACTCAACCCCTGCCAATCTTCCAAATCCTGCTCAGGTTTTTCCGCACGAAAGCGCGCATAAGTCTCAATCCCTTGCTGATCTTCGAGAATATCCACCTGCACGCCCTTTTCTGTCAGTAAGGCTTCAGTACCTGATGCGTTGGTAATATCGCCCACCACCACACGGCTAAAGCCGCGCATATAAACTAGCGTGGCGCAGACCACACAGGGACTCAGGCTGGTATAAATCGTAGTCTGGCCAAAATTCAAACGGCCTGCATCCCGAATCGCGGAGGTTTCGCCGTGATTATAGGGATGGTTTTCTTGCGTTAGAGTGTTGTGACCTTTACCGAGGATACGGTTAGTCGCGTTATCCACAATCACCGCACCAATCGGGCAGCCACCTTCGTCGTAGCTTTTCTGCGCGAGCAATACAGCAATGCGCATAAAGTCCGCATCAGTGAGGCTCTGGGCAAAATCATCATCCATTAAAACCGCGAGGCTTTTAGTCGGCATATAAGCAATGGCAGCAAGTGCCTGCGGGGTTTTCTCAGTGTGCTTATTGAGCAGAGTATTTATCATTGGCTGGCTAACCTTCATAGTGAGTCATACATAGCATCGAACGCACTGATGCTCTTTAAGTATGCACATTAGCGCAAATGCCTTAAGTATTGAGCAGCATGACTTTAAAATTGATCGGATATTTTTCCAGCCGAGATTGCGCAAGAGTTTTTAGCAGTAAAAATTCAGCTTAAACAAAGAAAACTATTCGCCATGTACTGACTCCAATATGCCAGCAGCTATACTGCATACATCACCCCCTCTTGTTCTAAGGAAGTCTCATGCAAACTTTGCGTAATGGTCTATTGATGCTGCTGACTGCAGCCTTGTTAATCGCCTGCTCAGCCAGCAATTCACCAGAAAAAGTAGCAAAAAATTATGTTGATGCCATCCTCGCCAATGATATTGATGGCGTGATGCAGACCCTGGAAATCCCCACCGATGCAAGCAAAGAACAGCATGCGATGATCCGTGGCAAACTCAGCATGATGTTGGCAGATACCAGTTCACGCGCAATCCGCTTTGGTGGCGTGAAAGATGT
>JAAZCO010000203.1 GCA_012513235.1 Gammaproteobacteria bacterium | reverse complement strand
TAAAATCGGCAGTAGACTGATGGATTGGCCGGCCACTTCAATGCCTAATTCTAACGAAAACCAATCCAGCGTCGGGGATTCTTCTAGCGTGGCATGCCAGTTATCAATCTGCAGTAAGTTAAATTGAAACTGCGGCAACAGACTGATGTGCCATTGTTCCTCGCGTAACTGCTGCACAGGTTGCTGCATAAACTTCAGCCATGCGCCATCGCTGGGTAGCTCGTAAGCATCGCCTGCGGTTTCAGGTACCGCGTCACTGCGACGCAGACCCATTTTAAAACCCAACTCTTGTAGCTGCTGGCGGCAAGCCTGTTCAAACGCTAAATCACGCACAATGCGCAAGCGCTGATAAGGCGCGGTGTGCGCGATGAACTCAGCGCTGGGCTTACCCACACAGAGATGGCCGTGATAATTAAAAGCCAGCGCAGCTCGGTGTTGCATGCTGCTGAGCATACGCTTGCTGCGCACGTCATAACGCTCAATCGCTACACTGCCGAGGGTGAGTTGCGGTGTAGGCTGCACATGAGGTGCGTCAGTGATACTGACCTTTTGTGCCGGCGCTTGGGTACTGGGTACGGCTGGAGTGTGAGCCAAGCTAATCGGTGCCTGACCGCGTTCTTGCATCCACTCGAGGGTCAGTAGTGCTGCCACCACATGTTTGCAGTTGTAGCCCACATAGCAGGAGCAGCGGCCATTAATATCGTAATAGGCATCTTTGGCCAGCAAGGTGATGGTTTGTAAATAGGTTTGACCAGCCGAGCCTTTGCATTGCGCGGTGATGGTGGCATCGTTTAGGTGCAGTACCGTACTGCGACCGCGCTCAGCGTAAGCTTTGCCACGCTGAAAATCGCCCAGCTGAATGGCTTGGCGCCACTGTGCACATTGCAGTTGATTGATATTAAGAGACATAGGCACACAAGATAACGATAAACGTATGAGTATGGCATAAGCTGTATAAGAGTTGTGCTGCTGGCATGGCGTAGTAGAATAAAAAAATAGACCCAAGCGCTGAGTGGGTTTTATTTGCTGCTTGGCGCTGGGTACTCGCTGAGTGACCTGCAGGTGCAGGCTGTATCAGCCATGCTGATGCGCAGGCCGAGCAGCTTGCTATTCGTCAGCGTATGCTAGTTTGCAACATAAACGATTTACTGTCGCGCAGTTAGAGCGTCGGCAGACACAGAGGACACACAATGAGTGATTTGTTAGCCGACGTCAGTGCTGTTTTGTTGGCGCCGACGGGTCTCGATGTAGAGCAACTGTCGGGTGTATTCAGCGAACTGGCTGGGCCGGGTATTGATGCTGCTGATTTGTATTTTCAAAACCGTATTTCTGAAGCTTGGGTGCTGGAAGAAGGCATCGTTAAAGAAGGCAGTTTTAGTCTCGACCAAGGCGTGGGTGTCCGTGCTTTAGCCGGTGAGAAAACCGGTTTCTCCTACAGCAATGCCCTGACTTTACCGGCTTTGTTACAAGCTGCGCAGGCCTCGCGCAGCATTGCTCAGTCTGGACAAAAAGTGCAGCCGATAGCGATTCAAGCCGCAACGCAAATGCCACTGTATCCAGCCAATAATCCGCTGGAAGTGATCAGCCGTGAAGACAAAGTTGCGCTGCTGAAAAAGATAGATGCCGCCACGCGCGCGCTTGATCCACGGGTGTGCCAAGTCACGGTCAGCTTGACGGGTTCTTGGGAGCAGATTTTAGTCGCTACTTTAGACGGTCGTTTAGCTGCAGATGTGCGCCCATTGGTGCGTTTTAACGTCAGTGTGATTATTGAAAGCAACGGTCGCCGTGAGCGCGGCAGTGCAGGTGGTGGTGGTCGTACTGATTACCGTTACTTTTTGGAGCAAGACCGCGCCATGGAATATGCTCGCGAAGCGGTACGCCAAGCGCAGGTTAATCTCGAAGCCATTGCGGCACCCGCGGGGACTTTACCTGTGGTGTTGGGTTCCGGTTGGAGTGGCGTGTTGCTGCACGAAGCGGTTGGGCATGGTTTGGAAGGTGACTTCAACCGTAAAGGCAGTTCAGCGTACAGCGGTAAAGTCGGCCAGCAGGTCGCTTCTTCACTGTGCACCATTGTCGATGACGGCACCTTAGCCGGTCGTCGTGGCTCGCTGAGTATGGACGATGAAGGTATTGCTACGCAGTGCACCACCTTGATTGAAAACGGTGTGCTGCGCGGTTATATGCAAGACACCATGAACGCGCGCCTGATGGGTGTCGCCCCCACAGGTAATGGCCGTCGTGAATCTTATGCGCACGTGCCGATGCCACGCATGACCAATACCTATATGTTGGCTGGTGAAAGTGAGCCAGAAGAGATTATTCGTTCAGTGAAACGCGGTATTTACTGCGCTAACTTAGGCGGTGGGCAGGTGGATATCACCAGTGGTAAGTTTGTCTTCTCCACCAGCGAAGCCTATTTGATTGAAGACGGTAAAATCACTGCGCCTGTGAAAGGTGCGACTTTGATTGGTAATGGCCCAGAGGCCATGCGCCAAGTCTCGATGGTCGGTAATGACCTTGAGTTGGACCCAGGTGTTGGCGTGTGCGGTAAAGCAGGTCAAGGTGTGCCAGTGGGTGTCGGTCAGCCGACCTTGAAAATTGATGGTATTACTGTGGGTGGTACCGGTAGCTAAGATACAACGCCCTGCATACGTTGTTTAATCAAGGTATGCAGGGGCTGGGCGTAGGCTTATTTTAAACCTAAGCGCACTTCGTCTAAATCACGTAGGTACTTAAAGATGCGACGTGAGGCAGTCGGTGCTTTATTACGAGCCAGTTCATGTTGTGCGTGACGGATTAAGCTGCGTAGATGCTGAATATCAGTATCTGGGTAGTCCTCCACAAAGCTTTGTAGCGCGGTATCGCCTTCTTCAATCAGGCGGTTACGCCAGCGTTCCAAAGCATGGAAGCGGTTGTTGTATTCGCGAGTTTGGGTGTCGGCCAAGTTCATCGGCTGCATAATGGCGTCAATATCGTGATTGCGCAGCAGTTTGCCAAGAAATTGTGAGTGACGTTTACGGGCAATATGCGCGGTGTGTCTACAGGTTTCTTCCAGTGCTCTGCGTAACTCATCACTGAGTGGCATTTTGTTAAGCAGTTCAGGCTTGAGCTCAGAGAGACGCAAGCCTAGCTGTTGCAGAGCCAGCATTTCACGTTTGACTTGTGATTTGCTTTTTTCATCCTCGTCCAGCGAGTCGTCGAGATAATCAGACATAACGGTGTTCCATTTAATTAGGGCGCCATGATAACAGAGCAAGACCGATACTTTACTAGGGTCTTGCGAAAATGCTTGGGAGTTATTATGAGTGTAAGTGCAAGTGTCGGTCCACAATCGTTACCCGAGCTTAAAGCTCAAGTTGAAAAAATTCTAGCGGCAGCTAAACAGCAGGGCGCCAGTGCTTGTGAAGTCGCGGTCTCAGTGCAGCAAGGTTTAGAAGCCAGCGTACGCCAAGGTGAAGTGGAAACGGTAGAGTTTAATCGCGACCAAGGTTTCTCCATTACGGTGTATAGCGGTCAGCAAAAAGGCTCAGCCAGCACCACTGTCACCGGTGATCAAGCCATTCAAGATACGGTGGCTGCGGCGCTCGCTATTGCCAAACATGCATCCCCCGATGAGTTTGCCGGTTTGGCCGATAAAGAACTGATGGCCACTGAGTTTCCTGAGCTTGATTTATATCACGCTTGGGATCTCTCTCCCGCCGAGGCGATTGAGTTGGCGCTGGAATGTGAAGCTGCGGCCTTTGCGACAGATTCGCGCATCAGTAATGCTGACGGCACCAGCGTCAATAGCGATGTCGGTTGTACGGTGTATGGCAACAGTCATGGTTTGATTGCTGGGCATGCGGGTTCGCGCCACAGTATTGGTTGCGTGATGATTGCTGAAGCAGATGGCCAAATGCAGCGTGACTATTGGTATGACTACGGCCGCCGTGCCGATCAGCTCACTGATGCTGCGACCATTGGACGTATTGCTGCAGAGCGCACTGTGAGTCGTTTGGGTGCACGCTCAGTACCCACCTGTGATGTGCCGGTATTGTTTGCGCCAGAGTTGGCTGGCGGTTTATTTGGCAGCCTGCTCGGTGCGATTGCCGGTGGTAACCAGTACCGGAACTCATCCTTTTTGGTCGGTGCTTTAGGCCAGACCTTATTCCCTGATTGGTTGACTTTAGACGAGCGTCCATTGCTCAAATGTGGTTTGTCCAGTAGTGCCTTTGATGGTGATGGTTTGGCCACACGCGCTAAATCCTTTATCGAAAATGGTGTGTTGACCAACTATATGCTCAGCACTTATTCGGGGCGCAAGCTGGGCATGCCCAGTACCGCCAACGCCGGTGGTGCGCGCAACGTTTTTGTGACCCATGGCAATGATGATCAGGCAGCCTTGTTAAAGAAAATGGGCCGTGGCTTATTAGTGACTGAATTAATGGGCCAAGGCTTGAATATGGTCACCGGTGACTATTCGCGTGGTGCGGGTGGCTACTGGGTGGAGAACGGTGAGATTCAGTTCCCGGTGGATGAAGTGACTATTGCTGGCAATATGCGCGATATGTTTAAGCAGATTGTCGCGATCGGTAATGATTTAGATCGCCGCGGCAGTGTGTGTACTGGCTCGGTATTAATTGAGCGAATGAAAGTCGCAGGTAGCTAAGGGTAGATCAGATCACAGCGGTGCTAAAGGAGCTGAGGTGCCGCTGTGCAGCGATCAGTCTGGAGAAACAAACTTCAGGCTGTAGTTGATGATTTCGCTGCTGGGTTCAAGAATTTCTAATGCAATATGAATGGGCACTTGTTGCGGCATATTATGTTGTCCAGCCAGTTCGCCGCTGAGATATTCCTCGGCTTTAAATTTGCGGCTCATCAGTAGCTCGCCTTGGGCGTCAGAAAAAGTCAGCTCCAATAAAGGGAAGGGTTGGCTAAAAGGCGCACGGTTATAAATAATAGCATCCACTTGTAATGCCCCTTTAAACTCAGGGTGGCTGCGGATGACTAAGTTACTGCTTTTAATTTGCTCTATATCGACTTTGGCGGGTAACTCACAGCCAAGCAGCGGGCATATTGCAGCCAGCAATGGGCGAGTGCTGTCTTGACGCGCGAGCTCTGTAAAGTTGTGATAAGTGTACTGGCTCAGTAAAAGTAGCACAGCCACTAGATTGAGTAGGCTCCATATATGCCAGGGCTGCCAAGGTTTTTTCTGCTTGGGCTGCCAGTCTAGACGAATCGGCTCATCGCTAAAGTAAGAGAAGTGATCTGCAGGTGACGCATCTGTG
>JAAZCO010000026.1 GCA_012513235.1 Gammaproteobacteria bacterium | reverse complement strand
TTGGCCGAAACAATATAACCGCGCTCTGGATTTTCTTCTTGTGGATTATCACTAAAAGGGTAAAAACCATATTTTTTACTGGCGGCAGTTTGGCTATCTAGAATAAATTCAGGCTGGGCTGAGCGATCACGAATCGGCATTTTGGCGGCCGCCCACCAAGCAATGTCACCCTCGGCATTGGCCCACACCACATTTAGACCGGGAGCATGGATTTTACTGGCAGCTTGGCGCGCTTTATCCAGCGTATTGGCGCGATTAAGCTCATAAAACGCATCTAAAATAGGGTTTTCAGTTTCTAAATAGGACCACCACATGGCAATGGGTGTATCGCTTGCAGATGTACTTAAAGCATCGGTAATAATCGGCCCATACGCTGAGTGGTGCAGGGTGAGTTTTTCTGGTTCTTGATCCTTAATCACAATCCACTGCGTTTGTGTATCCAGTGTTTGCCACTCATCGTTTTGCCAGACTTGTTGTGGGTTTTCAGGGTTGGTTTTCAGTGCAATAAAGTCTAAATCATCATTTTGAAACATGGTGATGGACCAGCCAAAATCATGGTTGTGACCCAGTAGAGCAAAGGGATTGAGCGCTTGAAAATGCCCGTACAATTCAAAGTCAGGGGTTTGCAGATGGGCTTCATACCAGACTGCAGGTACTGAGAAGTTGATATGGGGATCACCCGCTAACACCGGCTTGCCGCTGGCAGTTTTTGCGCCACTCATCACCCAAGCGTTACTGCCTTCAAACTGCGGTAAGCCTGCATCTAATAGTGCTTTTTGGCTCAATTGTGCAATGGCGTGTAATTGTGTCCAGTCCTTGCTGCTCAGTTGTGTCGTAGTCGGATAGGACGCTGTGTCTGCATCTGCAGAGTCTAGGCCAAATATAGCTAAATAGTCTTCGCCGAGTTCTTGGCGGATATAGCTCAGGGTCGGTTCGGTACGAAATGCGGCAGCAAAGCTATAGGCCAAATAGCCGGCAATACTGATGGTGTCTTCCATCGTATAAGGCCGTGGATTCACACCTAAAAGATCAAATTCAACAGGTTTTGCACCTTGCACTTGGAATTGGTTGATGCCATCTAAATAGGCTTGTAAAGCTAAGACCGCGGGGCTATTTACATCAAGTTTTTGTACATATTGTTGGGCATGTTGGTGCAGGCGCAAAGTGCGAAATAAACGATCCAGAGGCACTGTGCTGGCGCCTAAGATTTCAGATAACTCACCACGCGCTAAACGGCGCATAATTTCCATTTGAAAGAGGCGGTCTTGGGCGTGCACATAACCCAGTGCGCGATAGGCATCCAACTCGTTTTCGGCCTGAATATGCGGCACACCGCGTTCGTCATAGTGCACGTCAACAGCCGCGCTCAGCTCGCTTAAATGCAGGGTGCCGGAACGTTGCGGGAGCTTTTGCTGGATATACCAGGTTGCGGCTAAGCCTAGGCAGCCGAGCACTACTGCACAAAAAATAAGAAAGCGTTTCATGGTGATTGAGCCTGTGTAAAACATAAATATATAAATACAGTCGCGCTGAAGCTGTACTCAGTGCGCTAGAAACAGCAGCATAGCTAAAAGGTCTCTAGCGCTGTTGTCAAATATTTTCAAACGATCGCTTTAATTATTCCAACCAAAGAGGCGCTGCACATTCGCTGTAGTCTGTGCGGCAAAGGCCGCAGCGCTGATGCCATAGAGCTGTGCAAGCTGCTGACAGATTCTAGGTAATTGCTCTGGGCTATTGCGTTGCCCGGCCAGCCACTCGGGCGGCATATCTGGGCTGTCAGTTTCTAAGGCAATGCTATCCAAAGGTAAGCGTTTGAGTACTGATTGTAAGCGTGTGGCCCGCGTCCAAGTTGCTGCGCCACCAAAGCCGAGCAAGAAACCCAGCTTGATATATTCGATAGCCTCTTCATAACTGCCAGAAAACGCATGGATAATCCCTGCGCGTGGCAGTTTGGCTTTTTTTAAGATGGCCGTGACCTGCGCATTGGCGCGCCGCGAATGGATAATCACTGGTAGATTAAACTCGGCAGCGATGGCCACTTGTTGCTCAAATAGATGAATTTGTCGTGCTGGATCTAAATCTTTTAGAAAAAAATCTAAACCAATTTCACCCACTGCACAGAGCTTAGGCTGATCTTGATAGCCTTGCAGTTGTTCGCGCAGCGCTTGCAGATCACTGTCTTGATGCTCAGCGAGAAAGTAAGGATGCAGTCCGAAAGCCGCGTATAAACCATCAGTGTTGCTGACTGTATTCCATACGCGCGACCAATGCTGGCGCGTAATGCCGACCACAAGCATCTTTTGTACGCCCAGCGTTTGACTGCGCGCAATCACTGCCTCGCGATCATGATCAAAGTCAGGGAAGTCTAAATGGCAGTGGCTATCAATCAATAACATTTAAGTGGCTCCAACAAAAAAGCGAAGGCTTAACCTTCGCTTTTAAAATGACACTCACAGAGCTATCCGTCTATACAGGCTGCTAGAGCTTAGTGCGATTCACGCGCGGCTAAGAACTTAATATCTGGCCAGCGCTCTTCCATAATGCTCAGGTTGACGCGGGTGGGTGCCAGATAGGTCAGGTGGCCACCACCATCAATCGACAGGTTTTCATGGGCCTTGTCTTTAAACTCTTGCAGCTTTTTCTTATCGTCGCACTCAATCCAGCGCGCAGACCAGACGTTAATATTTTCGTAAATACATTCCACTTTGTATTCTTCTTTCAGACGGCTGGCGACCACATCAAACTGCAGCACACCAATGGCACCGAGAATAATATCGTTGTTGCGCTGCGGGAAGAATACCTGGGTCGCGCCTTCTTCGGCCAATTCTTGTAGACCTTGACGCAGCTGCTTAGCGCGTAATGGGTCAGACAGGCGCACACGACGGAACAGCTCCGGTGCAAAGTGCGGCACACCGGTAAAGGAAAGCTCTTCGCCATCGGTAAAGGTGTCGCCAATTTGAATGGTGCCGTGGTTGTGCAGACCAATAATATCGCCGCCATAGGCCTCTTCTAAACGCTCACGCTCACTGGAGAAGAAGGTCAGAGCATCGGCAATGCGAATTTCTTTATTGATGCGCACATGCCGCATTTTCATACCTTGCTCATATTTACCTGAGCACACGCGCATAAAGGCAATACGGTCGCGGTGACGTGGGTCCATATTGGCTTGGATTTTAAACACAAAACCGCTGAATTTTTCATCTTCTGGGCGTACTTCACGCTCCAGTGCCATACGCGGTTGTGGCGCTGGTGCCCAATCCACGAACGCATCAAGCACATGGTCCACACCAAAGTTACCCAAGGCGGTACCGAAGAATACGGGCGTCATTTTGCCTTTGAGAAACTGCTCATGATCAAACTCATGGCAAGCACCTTGCACCAGTTCCAGATCTTCAACAAAGCTATCGTAGAGGTCACCGATATGTGCACGGGCTTCAGCGCTATCGAGACCGTTAATCAGTTTTACATCAGTACGTTCATGACCATGACCTGAGGTATAGACATAAATCACATCATCGGTAAGGTGGTACACACCCTTAAATTCACGGTAGCAACCAATCGGCCAAGTAATCGGCGCGGCTTTAATACCCAGTACCGCTTCGATTTCATCCAGTAGCTCAATCGGATCACGAATATCACGGTCCATTTTGTTGATAAAGCTGATGATTGGCGTATCACGCATCCGACAGACATTCATCAAGGCGATGGTGCGTGGCTCAACCCCTTTACCACCGTCGATCATCATCAAAGCACTGTCGACCGCGGTCAGCGTGCGATAAGTGTCTTCCGAGAAGTCTTCGTGACCTGGGGTGTCGAGCAGATTGACCATGTGTTTGCGGTAAGGAAACTGCATCACTGAGGTGGTAATGGAAATACCCCGTTGCTGCTCCATCGCCATCCAGTCCGAGGTGGCGTGGCGGTCCGACTTACGTGATTTAACCGTACCAGCGACAGAAATGGCCTGTCCCATCAGCAATAAGCGTTCGGTAATGGTGGTTTTACCGGCGTCCGGGTGGGCAATAATAGCGAACGTACGACGTTTCGCGACTTCGGCAGCCTGTTTGCTCATGCTGATAGCGCCTCAAATAAAAGAGTTCAAAAAATAGCCGGTAATTATAGCGGAGATACTGGGCTAGGTGGAAATCGCTGTTGTATTTAAGTTTTATATATAAAACTTGTCGTCTGCAAAGCCTTACATAATCACTGCGGTCTTCACGAGATTTGTTCTGCATGCCTGATGCCTAGAATGTGCAGGCAACGCCAAAGGTTACAAGCGCCTCGCTATTGTCGTGACAAGCGAAGCCATGGATGGCGTAGCGCCCGCATAGAACCCTGGATGGGTTCGTTAAGGGAATAACGACAGTAGCGAGGTGCGTCAGCCGTGAACTGATTAGCAGTGACCTGCATAAAGATTGAGAGGGGCTAAATTGTGGCGTGGTCAGTCAATCTACAGCCATGCACTACAGGTATCCTTGATTAGGTTAGAATGGTCGTCTTTATCACGCTGTGTTGTAGCTGTGACTTGTACCAGCGTGAGTCCCTTTTTAACAAGGTGTGTTATGTCTTGGTTTGCATGGTTTGCATGGTTTGAGCGACGGATCAATCCTTATCCCAACGAGCCTTTGGCTCCCAAACAGTTAACGTTATTTCAGTTTGTTAAAGCCTGTGCACGTGGCTCATGGCCGTGGTTATTGGTATTGGTGTTGTTCAATGCCGGCCTTGGCATCTTTGAAGCAGTACTGTTTCAAATGATGGGCTTGATTGTCGATTGG
>JAAZCO010000202.1 GCA_012513235.1 Gammaproteobacteria bacterium | reverse complement strand
ATGACCTGGCTCAAATTCCCCAGAGAGAATTTGTTGCGCCAGCGGGTTTTCAATCCAGCGCTGAATCGCCCGCTTCAATGGACGCGCACCATAGATAGGATCGTAACCTTCGGCCACTAACTTCTCTAAGGCTTCAGGCGTCAGCTCAAAACGCAACTCACGCTCAGTTAAGCGCTGACGTAAACGGCCCAGCTGAATATCCGCAATACCCGCAATCTGCTCTGTACCCAGCGGCTCAAAGATGACTAACTCATCAATGCGGTTAATAAACTCCGGACGGAAATGCTGACCCACTGCATCCATCACCGCTGCGCGTTGTGCCTCTCGGTCGCCCATCAACTCTTGAATCTGCATCGAGCCAAGGTTCGAGGTCATCACCACAACGGTATTACGGAAGTCCACGGTACGGCCGTGACTGTCGGTTAAGCGGCCATCATCCAGCACTTGCAGCAAGACGTTAAATACATCCGGATGCGCTTTCTCAACTTCATCCATCAGCACCACAGAATACGGCTTACGACGCACCGCTTCCGTCAGGTAGCCACCCTCTTCATAGCCGACGTAGCCTGGCGGTGCACCAATTAAGCGTGCCACCGAGTGTTTTTCCATAAACTCTGACATATCGATACGAATCAAGGCATCTTCGGTATCAAATAAGAACTCAGCCAGTGCTTTACACAACTCAGTTTTACCCACACCGGTTGGGCCTAAAAACAAGAACGAACCACTGGGGCGATCCGGATCAGACAGGCCAGCACGTGAACGGCGTACCGCGTTGGATACCGCAGTCACCGCTTCATTTTGACCAATCACCCGCGTATGCAGTAAATCTTCCATTTTTAGTAATTTATCACGCTCACCTTCGAGCATTTTTGACACTGGAATACCGGTCCAACGTGACACCACATCGGCAATTTCTTCATCCGTCACTTTAGTACGCAACAGCTGGTTTTCCACCTTGCTGTTTTGGTCAACCATTTCCAAGCTGCGCTCTAAGTCAGGAATGATGCCGTACTGCAACTCTGCCGCACGATTGAGATCACCTTTACGACGCGCCAGATCCATCTCTTGACGAGCCTGCTCAATTTTTTGCTGCAGCTGAGCCGAACCCTGTACTTCAGACTTTTCTGATTTCCAGATTTCCTCTAAATCAGCGTACTCGCGCTCCAGCTCAGAGATTTCTTCAACCAGTTTCTCTAAACGCTTTTTGGTTGCTGCATCGTCTTCTTTTTTCAGCGCTTGACGCTCAATTTTCAGCTGAATCAAACGACGGTCTAAGCGATCCAAAGCCTCAGGCTTGGAGTCAATTTCCATACGAATCATACTGGCCGCTTCATCAATCAAGTCGATGGCTTTATCCGGCAACTGACGGTCAGTGATGTAGCGGTGCGAGAGCTTAGCGGCAGCGATGATGGCGCCATCGGTGATAGTCACACCGTGGTGCACTTCATAGCGCTCTTTGAGGCCACGCAAAATGGCAATGGTGTCTTCTTCAGACGGCTCATCGACCTGCACTTTCTGGAAACGACGCTCGAGGGCCGCATCTTTCTCAATATACTGACGGTACTCGTCTAAGGTGGTAGCACCGACACAGTGCAACTCACCCCGCGCCAAGGCAGGCTTGAGCATATTGCCGGCATCCATCGCGCCTTCGCCTTTACCAGCGCCAACCATAGTATGCAGTTCATCAATAAATAAAATGATCTGGCCTTCTTGTTTGGCCACTTCATTGAGTAAACTTTTCAGGCGCTCTTCAAATTCACCACGGTATTTAGCACCGGCAATCAAAGCACCCATATCCAGCGATAACAGACGTTTACTTTTCAGGCCATCGGGCACTTCACCATTGATAATGCGCTGGGCTAAACCTTCAGCGATGGCGGTTTTACCCACACCCGGCTCACCGATCAATACAGGGTTATTTTTAGTACGGCGCTGCAATACCTGAATCGTACGGCGGATTTCCTCGTCACGGCCAATTACTGGGTCAAGCTTGCCTTCTTCAGCGCGCCTGGTCAGATCCACCGTATATTTATCTAAGGCTTGACGTGATTGCTCAGCGTCTGGGTCATTAACACTGTCACCGCCACGCAAGTTGGTGATGGCATTTTCCAACGACTGACGACTGACACCTTGCGCCAGCAAAATCTTACCCAGAACAGTATTGGCATCCATCGCGGCCAACAACACCAGCTCACTGGAAATGTACTGGTCGCCTTTTTGCTGAGCCAAGCGATCGGCTTGATTGAGCAGGCGCGCTAAGTCTTGCGACATGCCCATATCGCCGGTGGGATTATTCAGCTTGGCCAGCTGATCTAAACCTTTGTTCAGTGCTTCGCGTAAGCCTTTAACATCAAAACCGACCTGCATCAACAGTGGACGAATCGCCCCGCCTTGTTGGTCAAGTAGCGCAATGAATAAGTGCAGCGGCTCAATAGCGGCATGGTCTTGGCCAATGGCTAATGACTGCGCATCCGATAACGCTAACTGTAATTGACTGGTAAAACGATCAATACGCATTATGATCTTCCTCATCTAAATGGTAACGAGCAAGTCAGCTTATCTTCACCATCGCGCTCGTTTGAATACTTATAAGATGAGGCATATTTGCAGAAGTTCAAGGCCTGAGCATTGACTTACAACAAATACTTTACTTTTTCGCCATGTATTGCAAGTGTGCTTCCCAAGCTATACCGACAAGCGTCCAGCGCGTAGCTTGGCACCGGATAAGCCGTTCACCGACAAGGTCTGCTGATGATGCATATGACAAATGGCAATCGCTAAAGCATCCGAGGCATCAATCTGTGGTTTCTTGGTCAGCTTGAGCAAATGCATCACCATCAACTGCACCTGCTCTTTGGCGGCACGTCCACTGCCTGCTACCGCAGATTTAACTTGCGTGGCGCTGTATTCCGAGACTGACAAACTCGCTTGCATACCAGCGACAATAGCCGCACCACGCGCTTGGCCCAGCTTCAGTGCTGAATCAGCATTGCGCGCCATAAAGACTTGCTCAATGCCCATAGTGGTCGGCTGGTAGGTTTGAATAATCTCACTGACCCCAGCAAATACCGCATTGAGACGCTCAGGCAACTCACCGCTACCGGTACGAATACAGCCCGACGCCACATACTCACAACCACGGCCGGTATCACGGATAATACCGTAACCGGTGATGCGCGAGCCGGGGTCAATGCCTAAAATAAATGTCATCTGGGCATCCTTTAATCAATTAGCACTTGTGTATTTTAAACAGCAAGCACAATTATAAAATCTATCGCAAAAAAAACCTCTGGGCCTGTTCACACAAGCAACCAGAGGTTTATTGAGTCATACAGCTTACTCTAAACTTAGAGTTGCTCCATCACGTCATCTGGAATCTCAGCATTGGAATACACGTTTTGCACGTCATCCAAATCTTCCAAGATATCAATCAAACGCATGACTTTTTCCGCACCCTCTAAATCCAACTCAACATTCAGGGTTGGAATCATAGTGACTTCAGCTTCTTCAGCAACAAAGCCTGCAGCCTTGAGCGCTTCATTAACGTTGATAAAGTCAGCAAAGGTAGTCAACACCTCAACCGAGCCGTCATCGTTAATAATAATGTCATCGGCGCCCACTTCTAAAGCGGCATCCATCAAGGCTTCTTCATCCACACCGGGTGCGTAACAAATCTGGCCTTTGCGCTCAAATAAGTAAGCCACCGAGCCGTCAGTACCCAGATTACCGCCATACTTATTAAAAGCATGACGAATTTCTGCCGCAGTACGGTTACGGTTGTCAGTCATAGCCTCAACAAACACAGCTACGCCATTGGGTGCATAACCCTCATACACCAACTCTTCTACGTTATCGCCATCATCGGCACCGACACCACGGGCAATCGCACGGTCGATGGTATCGCGAGTCATATTGGCACCAAGCGCTTTGTCCACCGCCAGACGCAAACGCGGGTTATCCGCAGCAATACCGCCGCCCTGCTTAGCAGCTACAGTTAACTCACGAATCAGCTTGGTAAAAATCTTACCGCGCTTATTATCTTGACGCTCTTTGCGGTGCTTGATATTCGCCCACTTGGAATGACCCGCCATAACAACTCCCGTTTCTATATCTGTATTAGGGTAAGCGATGGTGTCGCTCTGCACACTCTAAAAGCGCAGCGACACCATCCTAATCTCGGTACTTTTACTCAGCTTTTGGCTGCTCACGCAAACGGATATGCAAATCACGTAGCGCAGTGGCATCTACCGTACCTGGCGCTTGTGTCATCACACAGGCGGCACTTTGAGTTTTCGGGAAGGCAATCACTTCACGAATCGACTGTGCACCGGTCATCAACATCACCAAACGGTCTAGACCGAAAGCTAAACCACCGTGCGGTGGCGCGCCGTACTTGAGTGCATCGAGCAGGAAGCCAAACTTCTCTTGCTGCTCTGCTTCATCAATGCCGAGAATCTCAAACACGGTTTGCTGCATAGTACGGTCGTGAATACGGATTGAACCGCCACCCAACTCAGTACCGTTAAGCACCATATCGTAGGCACGTGACAGCGCTTGACTTGGGTCAGCACGCAACTCGTCTGCTGAACACTTAGGTGCAGTAAAGGGGTGGTGAATCGCTGTAAGTGAGCCATCATCGTTGGTTTCAAACATGGGGAAATCTACCACCCACATTGGCGCCCACTCACAGGTCAGCAAGTCTAAATCGTGACCGATACGGATACGCAGCGCGCCCAGTGCATCGCTAACAATCTGTGCTTTATCGGCACCAAAGAACACGATATCACCGTCAACTGCACCTACGCGGTCCAGAATAGTGTTGAGGTTGTCTTCAGGAATAAACTTAACAATCGGCGACTGTAAACCTTCCGCACCCTTAGCACGCTCATTGACTTTAATGTACGCCAAACCACGTGCGCCGTAGTTGCTCACATACTTGGTGTACTCATCAATTTTACCGCGCGGCATGCTGCCAGCGCCCGGTACACGCAAGGCTGCCACACGACCTTTAGGGTCATTAGCTGGGCCGCTGAACACTTTAAAATCAACGCCAGTCAACTGGTCAGCCACGTCGACCAATTCCAGCGGAATACGCAAGTCTGGCTTATCTGAACCAAAGCGACGCATCGCCTCTGCGTAAGTCATATGCGGGAATTCACCGAACTCTAGATCCAGCACGTCTTTAAATAACTGACGCACCATCGTTTCGGTGATGGACATAATGTCCGCTTCGTCCATAAAGCTGGTTTCGATATCAATCTGGGTAAATTCAGGCTGACGGTCGGCACGTAAGTCTTCATCACGGAAGCATTTGGCAATTTGGTAGTAGCGATCTACACCCGCCACCATCAACAGTTGCTTAAATAACTGTGGCGACTGTGGCAAAGCAAAGAAGCTGCCAGCGTGTGTACGGCTTGGTACTAAATAGTCACGCGCACCTTCGGGTGTGGCACGGGTCAGAATTGGTGTTTCCACATCTAAGAAGCCATTGTCATCTAAATAACGGCGAATGCTGGTGGTGACGCGTGAACGCAACTTCAACTTGGCAGCCATTTCTGGACGACGCAAGTCGATAAAGCGGTAACGCAAGCGAGTTTCTTCACCCACATCCGAATGCTCATGCAACGGGAAGGGTGTGGTTTCCGCTTGGTTGAGTACTTCTAGATCAGTGGCAATCACTTCAATCGCGCCGCTAGGCATATTGGGATTGACCGCGCCGTCTGGACGTGGATTAACCACACCAGTGACTTTTACTACATATTCGCTACGCACACGGTCAGCAGTGGCAAAAATAGCTGCTTGTTCTGGATTAAAAACAACTTGAGCTAAGCCTTCACGATCACGGATATCGAGGAAAATAACTCCGCCGTGGTCGCGACGACGGTGGACCCAACCACACAGAGTGACGGTTTGCCCGTTGAGGGATTCGTTCAGGTGTCCGCAATAATGGCTGCGCATCATGATGGTGTTCGCTTCCTAGAAAATGTGAAATAAGCGACAGCTCTGGCAAGAAAAACGCTATCAAGCAGCGCATACAGCAAGCTATCGCAGAAAACCCTGATTATATAGCCTAACCGCGCTGACGGCTATGCCATGTCGAATCACAGTCGAGTCAGCAGAGCAATTACCTGATGTATACAGTCGTTAGGCGCAAATAAAATTAGAGTGTTGCTCTATTAGCCAAGCACTTAAAGCAATTTTTAATCATTCCCTGCACACTACCGACTTTAGTTGTTTGAGTCATTGCCGTGTTTGCTGTTTAATAAGCCAATGGTGGCTAAGGTTTTTATCCACAGCCATTTGGGCACCACAGCAGCGTGACTTATGTTGAGCGCTGCACTTGTAGTCGGTGCTCTTATTTATTGTGCTTCTTATCAAGGTGAGTCCATTGCGTATGTTAAAAATCGTCCATTTGGTTACTGGTGCTAGCGCACTACTGTTTGCACT
>JAAZCO010000201.1 GCA_012513235.1 Gammaproteobacteria bacterium | reverse complement strand
TAACCTCACCTTGCTCGAAGGTTTGCTGATTGGCTCGATTGTCGGCTCCACTGATGCCGCTGCGGTATTTAATCTGCTCAATGGTAAATCGCTGAACGAGCGGGTTGGCTCCACCTTGGAAATTGAGTCGGGCAGTAATGATCCGATGGCGATGTTCCTCACTGTCACCTTGATTGCCATGCTGGTTGCGGGTGAAACCAACTTCAGCATGGACTTCTTTTACAGTCTGGGCCGTCAGTTTGGTCTGGGGACTGTGCTGGGTTTAGGTGGTGGTTGGTTATTGCTGCAAATTATCAACCGCATTACGGTGGCCGATGGCCTGTATCCGCTGCTCGCGGTGAGTGGCAGTATTATGATTTATGCCTTCTCTGGCGAAGTCGGTGGTAGCGGCATTTTAGCGGTCTATGTGTGCGGTATGGTGTTGGGTAATCGCCCCATCCGTAATCGTCATGGCATCTTGCATATGTTTGATGGGCTGGCCTGGCTCAGCCAAATTGGTATGTTCTTGGTATTAGGATTATTACTCACGCCACATGAATTGTTACCGATTGCCGTACCTGCTTTGTTGCTGTCTCTGTGGATGATTCTCTTTGCTCGTCCGTTATCCGTATTCTTAGGTTTATTACCTTTTCGTGGTTTTAACCTGCGTGAACGGGTATTTATTTCTTGGATTGGTTTGCGCGGTGCGGTGCCGGTGATTTTGGCGGTGTTCCCGTTGGTGGCTGGTTTACCCAATGCGCAACTGTTTTTTAACGTCGCCTTCTTTATTGTCTTGGTGTCGTTACTATTGCAAGGCTCGACCTTGTCGTGGGCCGCACGCAAAGCCAAAGTGGATTTGCCGCCGGCACCGGTACCTATTTCACGTGTTGGTCTCGAGATTCATCCCACCAGCCAATGGGAGCTGTTTGTCTATAGTTTAGGCAATCAGAAATGGTGCATTGATGCGCAACTGCGTGAGCTTAAAATGCCGGCTGGCACCCGTATTGCAGCGCTGTTTCGTAAAAATCAACTGCTGCACCCCAGTGGTAGTACCCGCTTAAAAGCCGATGATATTTTGTGTGTGATTGGGCATGAAGATAACCTGCCGGCTTTGGGACGCTTATTTAGCAAGGCACCGCAGCGCGGTTTGGATATGCGTTTCTTTGGTGACTTTGTTCTAGAGGGTGATGCGCAACTTGGCGCTGTGGCTGATGTCTATGGTCTGCAGTTAGGCGAGTTGAGCCCGACCTTAAGCTTGGCAGATTTTATTACCCAAGCTGTGGGTGGTGAAGCCGTCCTTGGTGACCATATTGAATGGCAAGGTTTGACTTGGGCTGTGGCGGTGATGGAAGGTAATAAAGTCAGTAAGGTTGGGGTACGATTCCCAGAAGGGAAGCGCTTAGAGTTACCTGTGTTTTAACGAGTCGCAGGCGTTCCAAGTATTGCAATAATAACGCTAGGGGCACGAGATTTTTGTTCACAAGAAGGCTTAGGCATATGAAATATAGACTGCTGTTGCTATTGATCGTTTGCCTTGCGGGCTTTTCGGCCAGTCCCAGTTATGCTGCCTTAAATGCCTTTGATATGCGTCAATCGCTGACTGATTTACCCAACCGCAAATTACCCGAAGCAGAACAACAAGCTGCGCAACAAGCCATAGAGCAGACGCTGGCATGGCTCGATACAGCTGAGCGTACAGAGCAAGCGCAGCGTGAATTACAAGAACAGTTAGCGAGCGCGCCGAAGAAAATTGCCGAGATGCAAGTTGCTTTGCAACGACTGTTGGCTGCCCCGCAAGATGATCCGAGTAAGCGTTTAGCGCAAGCTTCAGTGAGTGAATTAGAGCACCTGATCGCGGAGCGTAATCAACAATTACGCGCCTTACAAAAAGAGTTGGGTGATGCCAATGCGCTGATTATTACTGCGCAGACACGTCCTGAGCGTGCGCAAGCTGATATCAGCAGCAATCAACAGCGTATTCAAGAAATTAATGCATTACTTAAAAGCGCTAAAGAAGGCAGCAAAGCTCTCACCCGAGAAAAAACTGATGCGCTACAAGCTGAACTGTTGGCGCTGGAAAGTAAAAATAATTTACGTCGTGCCGAGCTGAACGGTAACAGTGCTTTACAAGAACTGGGTAGCAGCAGCAGCGACCTCTTAAAGCTCAAGTTACGTTTGCAAGAAGAAGACGTGTTGGCGTTACAATCCTTGCTCAATCAAAAACGCCAAGCCGACTCTGAAAAAACCGTGGCTGAGTTAGCGTTAGAAGTGAGTAAAGCCGGTACAGATAGTCTGTTATTACGCGAAAGTAGCTTAAATCTAAAACTGTCGGATTACTTATTGACGGTCACCGAGCGCCGTAACCAGCTGACCCAGCGTAATTTAGTGGTGCGTCAGCAGTTGGATAGCGTGCAGCAAACTGAGCAAGCTCTGGAAGAACAAATCAGTGTGTTACAGGGCAGCTTGTTATTGGCAAAAATTCTTTATCAGCAAAAGCAGGCCTTGCCACAGGTGAGTTTTGATCGGACTTTAGCCGACCAAATTGCTGATACACGCTTATATCAGTTTGAATTGCGTCAGTTGCGTGACACCGTTAGTCGGCCTGACGAGTATGTGCAAACGGCACTTAACGATATGGTAGAAGGTGAGGAACGGGCAGCCTTAAGCAGTAGTTTGCTGGAGTTAGTGCGTTCACGGGCTGAGTTATTAGATCGGGTGAACCGTGAGCTGAATGCCTTTTTAAGTGAATCCATCACCTTGCAGCTCAATCAAAAACAGCTGCAAAGCATGACAGCGGCACTGCGTTTAACCCTCGATGAGCAGATGTTTTGGATCCCCAGTAATAAGCCTCTAGACCTAGACTGGCTCAAAGCCGCACCTGAGCGCTTGCATTACCAGTTAACTACTGTGCTGTGGAAAAGCGATGTCAATCATGTCTGGCAAAGTCTGGTTAAGCGTGTGTTGTGGTTTACGCCTTTACTGCTAGTGATGCTGTTAGCAATCTGGCAGCGTCCGCGCATCGTGCAAGCTTTGCGCAGTTTGCATGCTGATATCGGGCATTTTCGTAATGACAGTCAGTGGCATACACCACGCGCCATTGGGTTAAATTTACTCTTAGCTTTGCCCGGTGCGCTGGTGTTGGCCAGTATTGGGCTGGTGATTCAAGCGGACAGCCTAGGCCATAATCTCGAGGTGGGGCAGGCTTTACTGAGCATGGCGCAGGTGTGGTTAGTGTTTTACTGCGCCTATCGGATTTTAGCGCCTAACGGTATGGCGATTATGCATTTTCGCTGGCCGCGTGCTCAAGTCGCGTTTTTGCAGCCACGTATTCGTGCATTAGGTTTAACGACATTGGTGCTGACTGCCGTGGTGACTGTGGCACAAGCGCAGCCCGCTGCACTGAGTGATGATGTCATAGGCATTGCCTTGTTAATGATCTGCCTGCTGCTGCTGACATGGACTATGGGTCGCTTAGTGTTCCACCGTTATAGTAGTGAAAATGCCTCGTTTTTCCGTCGTTTAATTGGTGCTGTGGTGGTCGTGCAGCCGTTGTTTTTTGCCGCCGCTTTAGTGTCGGGTTATTACTACACCTCGCTCAAGTTAAGTGCCCGCTTGCTGGATACTCTCTCGTTGGTGCTGATTTGGATATTGCTTGAAGCGGTATTGGTGCGCGGTTTAGCTTTGGCTGCCCGTCGTTTAGCCTGGCAGCGCGCGCAAGATGCCAAGCAGAATCAACCTAAAGATGGCGTGGAGGGTGATGTTGCCACCGACGATATGCTGTTAGATATCTCGCAAATCAATGAACAGTCTTTACGCCTAGCCCGCTTGATGTTGTTGGGTGTTTTCTTTATTAGTTTGTATTGGGTGTGGTCTGATTTATTGTCTCTATTTACTTATTTAGACAATATCACCCTGTATGAATACGTGAGCAGTGCCGGTGCTTCCGTGCCTATTAGCTTGCGCGATGTGCTGGATGCTGGAGTTATTATTTTAATTACCATTGCTTTGGCGCGTAACTTACCTGGCTTGTTAGAAGTATTGTTTTTGTCGCGCATGCGCTTGGCGCAAGGCAGTGCATACGCCACAACCACGCTATTATCTTACGCATTATCGGCGACAGGTTTTGTTGCGACTTTATCGGTACTGGGCGTCAGTTGGGATAAGTTACAGTGGCTCGTGGCGGCATTGTCAGTGGGTTTAGGTTTTGGTTTACAAGAAATTTTTGCCAACTTTGTCTCAGGTCTGATTATTCTTTTTGAGCGCCCAGTGCGTATTGGCGATGTGGTCACTATCGGTAACTTATCGGGCACGGTCAGCCGAATTCGCATTCGCGCTACCACTATTACCGATTTTGACCGTAAAGAAATTATTGTGCCGAACAAAGTGTTTGTCACTGATCAATTGGTGAACTGGTCGCTCACCGATACGGTGACGCGGGTGATTGTGCGCATTGGTGTGGCCTATGACACTGATATGGACGTAGCGCGCGACCTGATGATGAAAACCATGCAGGACAATCCCAGAGTGATGCGTGATCCTGCACCTGTGGTACTGTTTTTAGGCATTAGCGCCAATACTTTTGATAATGAATTGCGCTTTTATGTGCGTGAGTTGGCTGACCGTAACCCCTCAATTGATGAAGTACTGCGCAGTCTAGTGATGGTGTTCCGCGATAATAATATTGATATGGCCTTTAATCAGTTGGATGTCTTTATCAAAAATAACCAAGGTCAAGAACAACTGGTACAGAGCCAAAACCCGCCTTTGACCGATAATCAAGCACCGACTGCTTAACTGCTGCACGCTGCTGGAGTGCCTATCCAATGAAAAGCCTAGACACCCTTAAGTTTAATCCACGCTTTGCTGACTTAGGCGATGTGTTTTCTGCACCCATTGAGCCCACTGGTGTTGAGCAAGCAAAAATGGTGATCTGCAGTACTGAGGCCTTAGCCTTACTGGGCCTGCCGGCCGAGACTGCAGATGATCCTAAGCTACTGCAACTAGCCAGTGGTGCTTGGTATTGGCCGCAACAGATGCCGCGCGCCATGGTCTATTCTGGGCATCAGTTTGGCGGCTACACTCCGCGCTTAGGCGATGGTCGTGGCTTGTTACTCGGTGAAGTGGTCAATCATGCCGGTGAACATTGGGATGTGCATCTCAAAGGTGCAGGTTTAACACCCTTCTCACGTACTGGTGATGGCCGCGCCGTATTGCGCAGCAGTATTCGCGAGTTTCTCGCCAGTGAGTACTTACACAAGCTCGGCATTCCAACTTCACGCGCCTTATGTGTGACTGATTCAGAAACGGTTGTGTGGCGTGAACACCGCGAAACTGCAGCGATGTTGCTACGTTTATCGCCCAGTCATATTCGCTTTGGCCACTTTGAGTACTTTTATTACAACAAACAATATGGCGAGTTGGAGCGTTTGCATGCGCATGTACTCAATGACCTCTATCCAGAGTGCTTAACTGCTGATGAGCCTTTAGCTGCGTTGCTCACGGAAGTGGTCAAGCGCACTGCTGAAACTATTGCTCTGTGGCAAGCCTATGGTTTTTGCCATGGCGTGATGAACACCGACAATATGTCGATCTTGGGCCTGACTTTTGATTTTGGTCCCTATGCCTTTTTAGATGATTTTCAGCACAACCACATTTGTAACCATTCGGATAACCGCGGCCGTTATGCTTTTAATCAGCAAGTGGCG
Source organism: Gammaproteobacteria bacterium (assembly GCA_012513235.1). Taxonomy (GTDB): domain Bacteria; phylum Pseudomonadota; class Gammaproteobacteria; order Pseudomonadales; family Pseudomonadaceae; genus Denitrificimonas. Next base: position 297 of record JAAZCO010000201.1, on the reverse strand, counting down.
ATGGGCTATTGGAACCTGACCGCTTTTGCGGAAACTCTCACCCGTTATGTGGCCGTTGAGCGCTTACAAGAGATTCTCGATGGTTATGCCGCCATTCAGCAGCAAGCCTATTTAACCGCCATGCGTGCGCGCTTGGGTTTAATTGGCGAGCAGGAAGCAGATGCCTTGTTGATTGATAAGTTACTGGTGCAGATGGATCAAAGTGCGGTGGACTACACTTTATTCTTTCGTCAACTGGGTGAGTTGCCTGCAGCACAAGCGTTGGAAAAGCTGCGTGATGATTTTGTAAATCGCAGT
>JAAZCO010000200.1 GCA_012513235.1 Gammaproteobacteria bacterium | reverse complement strand
GGCTTGACCTGGCAGCATCCATCACGCACTCTTACAGACGAAGAGGTCAGCGCGGCAACACAAGCGATACTGACTCTATTGTCTGATAAGTTTGGTGCAATCTTAAGGAAGTGAGTGTATGGGGGCTTTAACGAAAGCAGAGATGGCCGAGCATCTATTTATGGAAATCGGCTTGAATAAGCGCGAAGCCAAAGAGTTGGTTGATACCTTCTTTGAGGAAATTCGTTTAGCCCTAGAACATAACGAGCCAGTCAAGCTGTCGGGTTTTGGCAATTTTGAATTGCGTGAAAAAAGTCAGCGGCCGGGTCGTAATCCTAAAACGGGTGAGGAAGTTGCCATCAGTGCACGCCGTGTGGTGACTTTCCGTCCAGGACAAAAACTGCGTGATCGGGTAGAAGCTTATGCTGGAACCTAGCCAGAATCGTGAGTTACCCGTCATTCCGAATAAGCGCTACTTTACGATTAGCGAAGCCAGTGATTTGTGTGCGGTTAAACCGCATGTATTGCGGTACTGGGAGCAAGAGTTTGAGCAGTTAGCTGATATTAAGCGTCGCGGTAATCGTCGCTATTACCAGCGCCATGATATTTTGATGATCCGTCAGGTTCGCAGTTTGTTGTATGAGCATGGCTTTACTGTCGGTGGCGCTCGTTTGCGATTGTCTGCTGGCGATACAGATGATGTCAACGGCCAAACGAAGCAAGTGATTCGCCAAATGCTTGCTGAGCTTGAAGGCGTTTTAGTGATGTTACGTCGTTAGCTAGTCAGCAACATCTGGGCTGTTTGTATTTGTCTGTTTTGAGACGGCAAATAATCAATCTGTGTTGTGTAAGTCTTTGTCAATCAACCCGCCTTGTCTTATTTCGCTCGCATCAACAAGAGGATGCACAGTGTCGTCAACTATCATAATTACTTTAGTGATCGCCGGTATTGTTCTGCTGCTGTCTTTGGGCTATCTCAATAATGTTTTAGAAAAAAACACTCTGAATAAAGCTCGACGTAAAGCTGAACTAATTGATCGTCAGAGACGTTGCGCCACCTTGTCCGAAAGCTTGCCAGGACAATTGGTCAGTGTTGAGTTGAAACAGTTGTTAAATCGTATTGAGCTGAAATTAAGCGATGAGCTTATCGCTCTTGATCCTAAAAATGCTGCCTGCAAGGCGCGAGCTGATCAGTTGCGTGAACTGATTGGGCAAGGGCAGGCTTTGCCCGTAACTAATACTCCATTGGCAATTGCCAGTGAGACGCAGATTAAAGATGTGCGTTTTCAACTGGAAAGTTTACAGGCGCAAATTGTGCGAGCAGCAGAGGAAAAAGTGATTTCTGCTGTTGAGGGGAAAAAGTGGCTAAGCCAAGTACGGCATATGTTGGTGAGTGTCTATATTGATTACTTTAATGCGATTGGTGGTGACTTTTTAGCACAAAAACGCGCTAATCAGGCGCGCTTAGTGTTTGAGCGTGCGGTGCAGTTTTTAAAGAAGCAAAAAAATCCTGCGCCTTATCAGCAGGCCTTAGCGGAGTTTGAAGCGCTGTTAGTGCAAGCGCAAAGCTTGTCGGCAGAGCAAACGCAGCCTAATGCGGGTCAGGACAATGAGTTGATAACAGCAGTGGCGCAAGAAGATGAAGATGAAGCGCAGTGGAAGAAAAAGCAGATGTACGATTAAGGTCGTTATCGGCACTACCATTATTTCAAAGACCTACTGCATTGAGCGTGAAGCTTTAAATCAGTGGTGTTGATTTGGCAAAGTTACCCCATACTGCACGTATGACTATTTTTGCATAACTCGTCATTTTAGAATGTATCGTTGTTTCGTGCATTTTTTGTGAATAAGGTCATAATAGGACTTTGTTTTTGACTTGGTAGTTCTAGTATGCAAAAAGAATCACGTAAGGTTCGTGAGTTTCGCCGCAGAGAGCAAGAAATTCTGGATACTTCGCTCAAGTTGTTTCTTGAGCAAGGTGAAGACTCTGTCACTGTAGAAATGATTGCCGATACCGTGGGCATCGGTAAAGGTACTATTTACAAACATTTCAAATCTAAAGCAGAAATTTATCTGCGTCTTATGCTCGATTATGAGCGAGAGCTCAATGAGCTGTTCCACTCTGATAGTGTTGCTAGCGATAAAGAAGCGTTATCTCGAGCTTATTTTTCTTTTCGCATGGGCGACCCGCAGCGTTACCGTTTATTTGATCGCCTTGAAGAAAAAGTCCTTAAAGGTCATCAAGTCCCTGAAATGGTTGAGCAGTTGCATACTATCCGCGCTTCTAACTTTGAGCGTTTAACGCGCTTGATTGAAGGTCGAGTGGATGAAGGTAAGCTTGAGGATGTACCGCCATATTTTCATTACTGTGCAGCATGGGCGTTGGTGCATGGCGCTGTTGCGCTTTATCACTCACCCTTCTGGAGTAATGTGCTAGAGGATCAGGAAGGCTTTTTCCAATTCTTGATGGATATTGGTGTGCGTATGGGTAATAAGCGCCCTAAGCGTGATGAAGCCGCTCTAGACACACCTGATACAGCGACTCTTGATCAAGAATAACTATGCGATTGATAAAGCTTAGTGGGTTGGCGTAAAACCTGCTTAGTAAGCTGGAGCAGGTTATTCTTTTGACGCTTAAGGTGGATATCATAATGCGCCGTATATTACTGATTCTAGTCGCTGTGACATTGGCATCATGTATGAAGGTCAGCGACCTCACTGCTGAGGCTGAGTATCACTTACGCGATGTAGGGTTGCTTAATCACAGTGAAATTAAACGCGCAAATAATTGGCGCTTGCAAGCTGACTCTTATATTTACATCAGCCAAGACAACTTTATCCCTTTAGGGTATCCGCCAGCGTATTTTAATATTGTCGCCCAAGAAACATTTAATGCTTTTGTGGAATACTTTCCGCACTTGAGTCGCTCGCCCAAGCCGTTGCATTATGATGAGGCTCTGCAAGCGGCACGCCAAGCAGGTGCTCATTACTTGCTGTACACGCGCTTTGCCCAAGGCAATGATCGCATAGGTAGTTGGGATGAATTTAAGTCCCGTCAAGAAACGGGAGCGCGCTTAGGTGTGGAGCGCGGTGCTATTCACCTGATGCTAGTGGAAGTGGGCAGTGGTTATTTAATTGATACTGCCAATATTCGTAATCGCGGTGGCTTTTTAACGTTCCATAATAATAAGCCCGAAGATTTAATACGCCCACCGCTGCGTGATTATGCACGGCGTTTATTAGGTCTGTATCCATAAAGTAGGTTCGCAATCATGTCCAGTCATGCATCGAGTGATGTTCTAGAGCGTTTAGCCAGCAGTGCTGAGCGTTTATCTTACAATGCCGATTGGCAGCCAACGCAGTTGGGCGACAGTGAAATGCGCATTGCCAAGAACGGTACTTGGTTTCACCAAGGGGGTGAGATTAAACGCCCAGCGTTGGTGCAGTTATTTTCGCGTTTATTGCGCCGTGAAGGCGAGCAGTATTTTCTAGTTACACCGTTGGAAAAGCTGAGTATTGTGGTTGAGGATGCACCTTTTGTCTCGATTGATACCCGTATCGAAGGGGAAGGGCGTGACCAGTCAGTGTATGTCACCACCAATCTTGATGATGTGCTGCTGATCAGTTCTGAACATCCACTGTGCGTTGAGGTTGATCCGCAAACGCAAGAGCCATCACCCTCTGTATCTATTGGTAATCATCTTATGGTGCGTTTACAACGCAGTGATTTTTATCGTTTAGTGGATGTTGCAACCGAGCAGATGATCGATGGGCAGCGTGTTTTGGGAGTGTGGAGTCAGGGCGAATTTTATAGTTTAGGGGCGTTTTAAGCTCAAGAGCATAAAAGTCCTGACTTGTAAAAGTGCAGGTGAGCCCCCATTTATATTTTTAAATCTAAAATTTGTGTGCAATTATTATGACGTTGGCGTTATCCATTCAGCAATTAAGAAAGAGCTATGCAAATGGCTTTGAAGCCCTTAAAGGTGTTGATTTAGAAGTGGCCGAGGGTGATTTTTTTGCCTTGCTGGGCCCCAATGGTGCAGGTAAATCGACCACCATTGGTATTCTTTCCACCTTGGTCAATAAAACCAGTGGCAGCGTACAAGTGTTTGGTCACGACTTAGAAACTGACCCGTTGGCACTCAAGCGTTGCATTGGTTTAGTGCCGCAGGAATTTAACTTTAATCAGTTTGAAACGGCTTACAATATCTTAACTACGCAAGCGGGTTATTACGGTATTAAGCTCAAAGACGCGCGAGTGCGGGCTGAAGAACTGCTAAAGCAACTGGGTTTGTGGGATAAGCGTGACTCAGCTTCGCGTATGTTGTCAGGCGGTATGAAGCGCCGCCTAATGATTGCTCGAGCTTTAATGCATAAGCCGCGTTTGTTGATTCTGGATGAGCCGACTGCAGGTGTTGATATTGAGTTACGCCGTTCAATGTGGGAGTACCTCACCGAGCTGAACGAGCAGGGTACAACTATTATTTTGACCACGCACTACCTCGAAGAAGCCGAGCAGCTGTGCCGCAATATTGCCATTATTGATCATGGCACCATTGTTGAAAACACCAGTATGCGGGCTTTACTGGGTCAGCTTTCCAATGAAACCTTCTTACTTGATTTAAAAGAGATGCAACAGCATACGCCGCAATTGCAAGGCTATCCTGCCGAGTTGCTCGATGAGTGCACTTTGCAGGTGCAAGTTGAAAAGAGCCGTGGGCTGACAGATCTATTTACGCAATTATCCGCCCAGGGTATTGAAGTACTGAGTTTGCGCAATAAAAGTAACCGACTTGAGGAGTTGTTTGTGTCATTGGTGGAGAAAAACTTAGGAGGCGAACAACTGTGAGTGCAGAATTACGATCCAATCTAGTCGCCTTACGCACCATTGTGCATCGTGAAGCGCGACGTTTTTTGCGTATTTGGCCGCAAACCTTACTGCCGCCAGCCATTACCATGGTTTTATATTTTGTGATTTTCGGTAATTTGATTGGTAGTCAAATTGGCGATATGCATGGTTTTACCTATATGCAGTATATTGTGCCTGGCCTGATTATGATGTCAGTGATTACCAACTCATACAGTAACGTGGTGTCGAGTTTCTTTAGTGCGAAGTTTCAAAACTCCATTGAGGAGTTGATGGTATCGCCGGTATCGCCGCATACCATTTTGATTGGTTTTGTATTGGGTGGTATTTTGCGCGGCTTAGGTGTGGCCGTCATAGTGTCGATTTTATCGCTGTTTTTTACCAAGTTGCAGGTGCATAACTTAGGTATCACCATCGTAGTGATTGTCTGCACTTCGGCAGTGTTTGCCTTGGGTGGGTTTTTAAACGCTATTTTTGCCCGCAACTTTGATGATATTTCTATTATTCCATCCTTTGTCTTGACGCCCTTAACTTACTTAGGTGGAGTGTTTTACTCGATTGATATGTTGGGGCCATTTTGGAAAACCATTTCTATGGCCAATCCGATTTTGCATATGGTCAACGCTTTTCGTTACGGTATTTTGGGTATCTCAGATATTGATATCAGTGTGGCGATTGGCTTGATGTTGTTGACTACTTTAGTGCTCTATACCATTTGTGTGCGTTTGCTGATTTCGGGTCGAGGTATGCGTAGCTAAGGTGGTTGTTTTGTAAGTTGGCCTGAAAATTGCTTTTGTCTTCCTAAGTATCGCAAAGCGTCAAAGAAGCGGTGGGGGAGATAAAGATGAGCCAAGGTATAGAATTTAATCGGTTGATGTTAGAAATGCGCAGTATGCAGGCGGATGCCATGTCGCGCATGAAGCCTGCTGCAGTGGAAACGACTCAAGCGGCGGGCGGCCCTAACTTTGCTGAAATGCTTGGTCAAGCCGTGGGCAAGGTGAATGAAACCCAACAAGCCTCAAACCAGCTCGCTAATGCCTTTGAAATAGGGCAAAGTGGCGTCGATTTAACCGACGTGATGATCGCTTCGCAAAAAGCGAGCGTATCATTTCAAGCCATGACTCAGGTTCGTAATAAACTGGTTCAGGCTTATCAAGATATTATGCAGATGCCAGTTTAGGGGCGATAGATCATGGTTGACGCAACGGCAAACACACCACAAACCACCGAGAAGCCGGCTAAGTCCGCTTTTGCAGGTTTTGCATTTCTAGATAACCTGGCGAATATGCCAGCGATGCGTCAGATTGCCTTGTTGGTCGGATTAGCTGCCAGTGTCGCCATTGGTTTTGCCGTGGTGTTGTGGTCGCAAGAACCGGATTACCGTCCCTTGTATGGCAGCCTCGCAGGGCTGGATGCCAATCAAGTGTTGGAAACCTTAGGCGGTGCAGGTATCAATTACCGTGTCGAGCCCAACTCGGGTGCCTTGTTGGTTAAAGCTTCAGACTTGTCAAATGCCCGTCTAAAATTAGCTGCAGCAGGTGTGACGCCTACCGATAACAGTATTGGTTTTGAAATCCTTGATAAAGAGCAAGG